>JAFTAB010000167.1 GCA_017458745.1 Schwartzia sp. (in: firmicutes)
AGAAAAATTTCCTCACTCGATTCGCAAATATTATTCCTTTTCCGAAAGGAGCATCATAAAATGTCAATCAAAATTTTAATTGCTGATGACCACGCTCTTTTGCGTCAAGGCATAAAGCGCGTCCTCAACGCGGAGGAGGACATCGAGGTCGTCGGCGAGGCGGCGAACGGGCAGGAGGCTCTCGCACATACCCTCGTGCAGCAGCCTGACATACTGCTGCTTGATTTGAATATGCCCGAGCTGCCCGGCTTTGACGTGATGAAGCAGCTGACGGCGGCCAAATCCCGCACGAAGGTCATCGTGCTCACGATATACGACAACGACAATTACGTTCTGGAGATGCTGCGAAACGGGGCGATGGGCTATCTCCTGAAGGACGTGGAGCCGGAAATGCTGGTGAGGGCCATCCATGTAGTCCAGCGCGGCGGCGCATTCGTATATCCTCGGCTGGCTGACCGCATATTCGGCAGCATCAAGGAGGACGAGGATATAAATGCGAGGGCGCGGCAGATGTGGAAAGAGGGCAGAGCCGAGAGGCTCACGTCTCGCGAGATGGACGTGCTCGGCTGCATCGCAAAGGGCTTTTCAAATCAGGACATCGCGCACGCGCTTTTCGTGAGCGAGAAGACTGTAAAAAACCATCTGACCAACATCTTCCGTAAAATCAATGTGAACGACCGCACCCAGGCCCTCATATACGCACTGAAGAACAGGATAATGACGCTTGAATAGAATAGATGAAATTTACTTAATTTATTTTATATGGTAAAATCTATGGTAAAATAATGTGCAATTATCTCACTCGGAGGTTTACAGCATGAAAGGAACATTTTATGGAATCGGCGTGGGGCCGGGCGACCCGGATCTCCTCACGATGAAGGCCGTGAAGGCCATACAAAAAGTCGATATAATAATCGCGCCCAAGACAGAGAAAAAGGACGGCAGCGTCGCGTACAACATCGCGAAGCCTTATCTGAAGGACACGGTGAAAATCGTCTATCAGGTTTTCCCGATGGTCAAGGGCTTTGAGAAGGACGACGCGGCATGGGAAAAGAACAAGGCTGAAATCCTCGGCTTTCTGAATGACGGCAAAAACGTCGCTTTCTTGACTCTCGGCGACGCGATGTTCTACAGCACATACATCTATGTGTTTCGCCTGCTCGCCAAAGAGGACATCACCGTGGAGACTATACCGGGCATCCCCGCTTTCGTCGCGATGGGGAGCCACCTCGGCTGGCCCCTTGTCGAGGGCGACGACGTCATCAGCGTCATCCCTGCGACCGCCGACAAGGAGAAAATCGAGAAGGTGCTCTCCGTCTCGGACAATGTGGCCATAATGAAAGTCTATAAGAATTTCAAAGATATAGCCGAAATGCTCGAGGACAAGGGCATGATTGAGAACTCCATAATGGTGAGCCGCTGCGGCCTGCCTGACGAGAAACGCATAGACGACATAAAGGCACACAAGAACAATGCCGTCAATTATCTCTCCACAATACTTGCGAGAAGGACGCCTGAAAAATGAGCAAGAGAAAAATGTATCCCGTTAACCTGATATTGGAAGGGCGACGCTGCGCCGTCGTCGGAGGCGGCCATGTCGCTCTGCGCCGCGTGCGCTCGCTCGTGGAGGCAGGCGCGTCCGTTAAGGTCATAGCCCCCGAGGCGGTTGATATGATAAAAGACCTCAACAGCTCCGGCATGATAAAATGGATAAACCGCCCATTCTCCGCGACCGAGATAGTCGGGGAATTTCTCGTCATCGCGGCCACCGACTCCGAGGAGGTCAATCGCTCCGTCGCGTGGGCGGCGAAGGCGACCGGCGCGCTCGTCAACATGGCCGCACCGCCGCTTGAACTCTCGGATTTCACTGTGCCCGGGCGCGTCGAGCACGGCAAGCTGATCATGACGGTGTCAACCGGAGGCACTTGCCCCGAGCTTTCGCGATTCATCTCCCGCGACCTCGCCGATAATTTTGCCGAAGTCTACGGCGCGTGGCTCGACAGGCTCATACCCATCCGCGAATATGCGAAGGAGCATCTCTCATCGAGCGCCGTCAGGGAATTTTTCTGGCGCACGGTGCTCGACGACGCGGTGATGAACCTCGTGCGCGAAAAGAAATTTGACAAGGCGGAGGCAATGGTCAAAAATGCAATTAATCGTTTTAGGGCTGAATCATAAGACAGCCCCCGTCGAGGTGCGCGAAAGATTTTCCCTGCCAAAGGAGAAGATAAAGCAGGGGCTGGAGCACCTTGGCGAATATGAGGGAATATCCGAGGCGGTCATTCTCTCGACATGCAACAGGAGCGAGATATACGCCGTCGCGGAGAAAAAGGAAAAGGGTGCCCACATGCTGAAGCATATATGGGCAGACCTCACCGGGAGCGACGAGGATATCAGCGAGTACTCCTACGTCTTTGCCGAGGAGGCCTGCATACGCCATCTTTTCAGCGTGGCGTCCAGCCTCGACTCGCTCGTGATAGGCGAGGGACAGATACTGTCGCAGGTGAAGGACGCGTACACCCTCGCTCACTCGGTTGGCACCACCAGCACTATACTGAACACGCTCTTTCACCGCGCCATAATGACGGGCAAGCGGGTGCGCACGGAGACGCGCATCGCTTTCTCTGCGGTGTCGGTGAGCTACGCGGCCGTTGAGCTGGCGAGGGAAATTTTCGGCAGCCTTGAGAACACGTCGGCTCTCATATTCGGCGCGGGCAAGATGGCCGAGCTGACGGGCGAGAACCTGAAAGGGCGAGGCGTAAAGAAAATCTTCGTCGCCAACCGCCACATAGAGAAAGCCGTCGAGATGGCGGCAAAATTCGACGGGGAGGCCGTGCCGTTTGACAGCGCGCTTGAGAGGACGGAGACAGTCGATATCGTGGTGACCTCGACGGGGGCGCCGCACTACGTCGTGCTGCCGTGGGAGACCCAGCTCGCGATGAAAAAACGCAAGGGACGCCCGCTCGTGTTCATAGACATCGCCGTCCCCCGCGACGTGGATCCCGACGTGGGAAATATAAAAGGGGTCACCGTCTACAACATAGACGATCTGGAGGAGGTCGTCGACGAGCACAAGGCGGAGCGCGAGCGCGAGGCTCACGAGGCGAAGAAAATCATCGACGAGGAAGTGGAGTCTGTCCTCGATAAATTCCAGTACCTGTCATTCCAGCCGCTCATGGCGAGGCTCTCGGGGCGCGCCGACAAGATTCGCCGCCGCGAGCTGCGCCGCGCGCTGGGAAAGCTCGGCAGCATCGACGAGGAAGATGAAAAAATAATCGAGAATATGTCGCGCATGATTGTGCGAAAGCTCCTGAGATTCCCGATGATGGAGATAAACGCGTCGGCAGGGACGGAGCGCGAGCAATTCTACATTGACGCTATGAACAAGCTCTTCAAGCTTGATTTTATTGAGGAGGACGCCGAAAGTGAATCAGAGGCTCATTATCGGTACGCGCAGCAGTAAGCTCGCGCTTTGGCAGGCTGAGTACGTGAAGAGCGAGATCGAGAAAAATTTCGACTGGCTCAAGGTCGAGCTCATGCAGATGACCACGAAAGGCGACAAAATTCTTGACGCGCCCCTTGCAAAGATTGGAGGCAAGGGGCTTTTCACGAAGGAGCTGGAGCAGGCGATGCTCGACAAGGAAATAGACATCGCCGTTCACAGCCTGAAGGATATGCCGACGGAGATACCGAGCGGCCTCTGCATCACGGCAATAACAAAAAGACTTGATGCGGGCGACGCCCTCGTGTCGCCAAAATACAAGACGCTGGATGCGCTGCCCGAGGGAGCGCGGGTAGGCACCTCAAGCCTGCGGCGCAGGGCTCAGCTCCTCGCCGCCAGACCGGATCTGAAGCTGCTCGACTTGCGCGGCAACGTGAACACGCGCCTGAAGAAGCTAGACGACGGCGCATATGATGCCATAGTGCTGGCCGTCGCCGGGCTTAAACGGCTCGGATTTGCCGACCGAATCACGGAGATACTGCCGCTCTCGATTTGCCTCCCCGCAGTGGGGCAGGGCGCGCTCGCCATCGAGACGCGGGAAAACGACATAGAGGTGCGCGATATGCTGGGATTCCTCGAAAACGAGGAGATGGAGAAATGCGCCCTCGCTGAGCGCTCATTCCTCGCCGTCGTTGAGGGCGGCTGCCAGGTGCCGGTCGGCGTGTACGCGACGCCCGTGATATCGAGCACCGCGACCAACGGCAAGGCCCTATCGGTGGAGGCTGTCATCGCGTCGCTCGACGGCGGCACGATGTACCGTGACAAAATCACGGGCAGCATGAGCGACGCCAAGACGCTCGGCGAGACCCTCGCGAACAAACTGCTGGACGCGGGAGGCATAAACATACTTCATGACATAGGACTACTGCTTGACCGCCAATAATAAGCGGTCTTTTTGTCGTTATTTCGTTATATTTTTTGGAGGACTCATCACATGAAATCGGATTCACATAGGATTGGCAAAGTATTCCTCGTCGGCGCGGGGCCCGGCGACTATCGGCTTATCACATGGAAGGGCATCGAGTGCCTGCGTGCCGCCGATATCATCGTTTACGACCATCTCGCCGACTCGCGCATCCTCGCTTGGGGCAGGGAGGACGCCGAGCGCATCTACGTCGGCAAGGAGGCCGCGAACCACACGATGAGGCAGGGCGACATCAGCCGTCTCCTCGTCGACAAGGCAAAGGAGGGAAAAATCGTCACGCGCCTGAAGGGCGGCGATCCATTCGTTTTCGGGCGCGGCGGCGAGGAGGCTCTGCTACTGCGTGAAAATAATGTACCGTTTGAAATAGTCCCGGGCGTCACCTCCGCCATAGCCGTGCCGGCATACGCCGGAATCCCTGTCACCCACCGCGCCGTCGCGACATCATTCGCCGTTATAACGGGGCATGAGGACCCGACGAAGCCGGAGTCGCAGATAAACTGGAAAAACCTCGCGACCGGCATAGACACGCTCGTTTTCCTTATGGGCGTGGCCAATATAAGGGAAATTTCCCGTAAACTGATAGAGAACGGCCGCCCCGCCGACATGCCCGCCGCTGTCATACGATGGGGGACTAAGCCCGAGCAGCGGACTCTGGTGACGACGCTTGAGCGCGCCGCTGACGATGTAGCCAAAAACGATCTCAAACCGCCCGCCATATTCATCGTGGGCGAGGTCGTCAAGCTGCGCGATGAAATATCATGGTTTGACGACAAGTCAATCTTCCCTCTCTTTGGAAAGACGGTACTGGTGACGCGCTCGCGCTCACAGATTTCAAAAGTCACGCGCCGGCTTGAAGATTTAGGCGCGAATGTCATAGAGCTGCCGGCAATAAAAATTTCAGACCCGGCCGACAACTTCGAGGCGATCGACGCGGCGATAAGCCTGCTCGCCTCATACGACTGGATAATATTCACGAGCGTCAACGGCGTCACGCGGTTCTTTAATCGGCTTTTCGCGCAAAGCAAGGACGCGCGTGACCTCACCCGCGCCCATATCGCCGCGATAGGCTCCGCGACGGCGGCAAAGCTCAAAGAATACGGCATCCTCACCGACATCGTTCCGGAGGAATACAAAGCCGAGGCAATGGTCAAAGCGCTGAAGGGCGAGGTGGCCCCGGGCGAGCGCGTGCTGATACCGAGAGCCGCGGAGGCTCGCGAGGTGCTCCCAGAGAGCCTGCGCGAGCACGGCGCGATAGTCGATGTCGCCCCCGTCTACGAGACCCTGCCGAGCGGCGTGGACGCAGGCGACGTCGTCCGAAGCCTGAAAGAGGGAAAAATCGACTTCGCCACATTCGCAAGCTCATCGACCGTCAAAAATCTCGTAAAGATGATAGGCGATGCCGCTCTGCTGAAAAACACAAAAACAGTCGCGATAGGCCCCATCACCGCCAAGACGTGCGAGGACGAGGGACTGAATGTCGCGGCTGTCGCAAAGGAATACACTATAAACGGGCTCGTCGAGGCCGTAATCGAAGAAGCAAGCAAGTAACCGCATTTTGAAAGGAGCACCAGATATGTTTGACCTGAAGCTGCGCCCGCGCCGTATGCGCATAAGCGAGGAAATTCGCTCCATGGTTCGCGAGACGACGCTTTCCCCGAAAGATTTCGTGTACCCGATTTTCGTGGTGCCCGGCGAGAATATTTCCGAGGAGATACCGAGCATGCCCGGCTGCAATCATCTGTCGGTTGACAGGGCGGTCGAGGTGGCAAAGGAGGTCTTCTCGCTCGGCATCCCGTCAATCGAGGTATTCGGCCTGCCCGAGTACAAGGACGAGATCGGCTCGTCGGCATGGGACATGACAAGCCCCGTGCAGCGAGCCATCACCGCCATCAAAAAGGCCGTGCCCGAGCTCGTAATCATCGGCGACGTGTGCCTCTGCCAGTACACCTCTCACGGTCACTGCGGCAAACTCAAAGACCACTATGTCGACAATGACACGACTCTGCCCCTGTTGCAGAATGTGGCAGTGAGCCAAGCGGAGGCGGGCGCGGACATAGTCGCTCCGTCCGACATGATGGACGGGCGCGTCGCCGCGATTCGCGAGGCTCTCGACGACAGGGGCTTTATCAATGTGTCGATAATGAGCTACGCAGTAAAGTATGCGTCGGGATATTACGGGCCGTTCCGCGACGCTGCGGACAGCGCGCCGCAGTTCGGAGACAGGAAGCAGTATCAGATGGATCCCGCGAACTCGCGCGAGGCGATGAAGGAGGTCGACCTCGACATCGCGGAGGGCGCGGACATCATCATGGTGAAGCCCGCGCTGGCATACCTCGACATCGTGCGCCGCGTGCGCGAGCGCATAGACTACCCCATAGCGGTCTACAACGTGAGCGGCGAGTACGCCATGGTAAAGGCGGCGGCGCAAAACGGATGGATAGACGAAAAGCGCATAGTGCTGGAAACACTCACAAGCATGAAACGGGCAGGCGCGGACATAATAATAACGTATCACGCGATCGACGCCGCAAAATGGCTTGCCCGCCAATAGGAGCAAAATAAAATGCTGAATCTGACAAAATCATCTATAGCCTTCGCGGAGGCAAAGACGCTGATGCCGGGCGGCGTGAACAGCCCCGTCCGCTCATACAAAAATGTCGATTGTGACCCTCCCTTCATCGACCACGCGAAGGGGAGCAAGATATACGACATCGACGGCAACGAATACATAGATTATGTCGGCTCTTGGGGGCCGATCATCGTGGGCCACGCCCACCCTGCCGTGGTGGAGGCGATCAGGGAGGCGGCCGCGCGAGGCACCAGCTACGGCGCACCGACGCTGCTTGAATCCGAGCTGGCAAGGCTCGTCATGAAAGTCTACCCTTCCATCGAAATCATACGCATGGTTAATTCCGGCACCGAGGCAACTATGAGCGCTCTGAGGGTCGCGCGTGGATTCACCAAGAGGGAAAAAATAGTAAAATTCATCGGCTGCTATCACGGCCACAGCGACAGCCTGCTCGTAAGAGCGGGCTCAGGCCTGGCGACATTCGGCGTGCCGGACAGCCCCGGAGTCACCCGCGGCGTCGCCGCCGACACGATTACCGTGCCATATAATGACATCGACGCCATCACGCGCGTCATGGACGAGCACGGCGACGAGATAGCCGCGATAATCGTGGAGCCGGTCGCCGGCAACATGGGACTCATCCTCCCGAGACAGGGCTATCTTGAAAAGCTCCGCGACCTCACAACGAAGCACGGGGCGCTTCTGATATTCGATGAGGTCATGTGCGGGTTCCGCGCATCTCTCGGCGGCGCCCAGGCAGCATACGGGGTGACGCCCGACCTCACCTGCCTCGGCAAAGTGATAGGCGGCGGCCTGCCCGTCGCCGCATACGGAGGCAGACGCGACATCATGAACTGCGTCGCCCCGGCCGGCCCCATATATCAGGCCGGCACCCTGTCGGGCAACCCGCTCGCCATGACCGCGGGCATAGCCACGCTCAAAATCCTCACTGCGGAGCCGGAGCCCGGCGAGCCCGATTACAGCAGAAAGCTGACACTGCAAACGAAAAAAATAACGCTGGGCTTTGAAAGACTCGCGAAAGAAAACGGCGTGCCGGTGCAAGTGCATCAGGCAGGCTCCATGTTCGGAGTATTTTTCAACGAGCGCGAGGTCTACGACTATGACACCTCGGCTGCGAGCGACCAGAAAGCATTTCAGACATGGTTCGTCACGATGCTCGAAAACGGAATCTACCTCGCCCCGTCGCAATTCGAGACGATATTCATGTCGGGCGCGCACACCGAC
>JAFTAB010000168.1 GCA_017458745.1 Schwartzia sp. (in: firmicutes)
GAACCGCTCGATTGAGGGAACGGGACTGGGGCTCACGATATGCCATCGCCTTGCGCAGCTCATGGGGGGCAATATAAGCGTCGAGAGCGAGTACGGCAAGGGCTCGACATTCATCGTGGTCGTTCCGCAGGAGGTAGTGGACAGCTCGCCCGTGGGCGACTTTGAAAAGGCATACATGGATGAGAAAAAGTCAAAATCCGGTGCCTATGAGGGCGCGTCTTTCACCGCGCCGACGGCAAAAATCCTCTCGGTTGACGACAACGAGATAAACCTCCTGCTGCTGGAGGCCCTGCTCAAGACGACTGAGGCGAATATCACGAGCGTGGGCAGCGGGCAGGAGATGCTCGACTGCATCGCGAAGGAGCACTACGACCTCATATTCCTCGATCACATGATGCCGGGGATGGACGGCATAGAGACGCTGCGCCGAGCGAGAGAGATGGAGGGCGACCCGCTGAAGGGAACGCCGGTCATCGTGCTGACGGCCAACGCCATAGCCGGCAACAGGGAAAAATATATTGGGGCAGGATTCGCCGAGTATCTGTCGAAGCCGATAGACCCGCCGAAGCTGGAGGAAATGATGATAAAATTCTTGCCGCCGGAAAAAGTGAAGATTCGCTGACGATTTTTGTATTGCGATGGAGCGGATTTTTGGGGATTGCGCCGTGCTGGTGGCTGCTCAGTGCGCGACTGACGCGGCGGGCATGACCCCGTTGCCGTGGTGATTTGCAGGAATGATAAGAGATGTCAGGCTCTCTGAGGGAGGATATGCCATGAAAAAATTGTCGCCGAGGCTGGCGTTCGTCAATCAATCGGAGTGCGTCGCCTGCGGGAGCTGCATGGATGTCTGCCCTCGCGGGGCTGTCTCGGTGTGGCGGGGCAGCTTCGCGGTTGTGGATGAGGGGCTTTGCGTCGGCTGCGGTCAATGCGCCAAAGAATGCCCCGCCTCCGTCATAGAGATAAGGCCTCGCCTTTCCCGGACGGCAGCGGAGGAAAAAATCGCATGAGCAAGCATTGGTATCATTATCTTTGGATTTGGTCCGTGATTTATTTTGCTCTGGGCTTTTTCAATATCCTTTTCGCGTGGCTCGGGATGATTTCATTCTGCCTGCCGCTCGTTATCGCGATTTTTGGCGGCAGCAAGGCTTTCTGCAATCGTTACTGCGACAGGGGGCAGCTTCTGCGCGCGCTGGGGAGCCAGGCAGGCCTGTCGCGCCGTCGGGACATTCCCGTTTGGATGAGGAGCAAGTTTTTCCGTTATGGATTTCTGATATTTTTTCTCGCAATGTTTGCCCAGATGCTCTATGCGACGTATCTCGTCTACGCCGGAGTCACGACGCTCGGCGAGTTCGTAACTCTTTTTTGGAGTGTCCGCGTTCCGTGGGAGTGGGCGTATCCTGTCAAGGTGGCGCCGTGGGCGGCGCAGTTTGCGTTTGGGCTCTACAGCCTGATGCTGACCTCGGCAATTCTCGGGATTATCACGATGCTCTTTTTCAAGCCGCGCTCGTGGTGCGTCTATTGCCCGATGGGGACGATGACACAGCTGATTTGCAGGGCGAAAAGTCCTGACACTTATCCAGAGCAAAAAATTTAACCGAGGTTTGGCATCAAAAAATAAATATGGCAAAAAAATAAAATATGCGATATTATGATAATGGTTTTTTGTATGCCATACACTCAGCAGGGGGAGGTGAAAAATGGTTCAGGTATGAGCGTTATTTATGCAGTGAGAAAGGGGAAGGTGCCCGGGCTTTACTATGACATCGAGTCCTATCAGGAGCAGGTCGATGGAATCCCGGGCGCCGAGGGTCGCCGGTTCTCCGACGAGGCGGCGGCCAAAAGATACCTCGCGGGGGAGGACCCCGTGAAGAAGGGCATCTATGCCGTCAGAAAGGGCAAGGTGCCGGGCATTTACTTTTCGGCGCAGGAGTGCGAGGAGCAGGTGCGCGGCTTTAATGGGGCCGAGTGCCAAAAATTCCAGACGATGGAGCAGGCGAGGGCGTACATGGGAAATCGTCTGCGCCGCAGGAAATTCATCCGTGCGCCGAGGTCGCTCAAGGATAAGCGTCACCCCGGCGAAAATTCGACGCTGAAGGATGACGCGAGAGCGTCGACCGGCACGCCCATCATGATCTACACTGACGGGGGATGCCTCGTCCATGAGGACGGAGCCGGCGGATACGCGGCGGTGATATGCCTGCCGAACGGCAACAAGAAGGAGCTGTCGGGCGGAATCGACATGACGCGCAGCGACAGGATGGAGCTGCTGGCGGCGGTGGCCGCTCTCCGCACGCTCAAATCGTTCGCGCGTCCAAATGAGCGCGTGAACGTCCACACTGACAGCCAGTATCTTTATCAGGGCGTCACGAAAAAAATATGGGAGTCATGGTCAAAGGAGGAGGCGCAGAACGCGCTTAACAATGACCTTTGGCTGGAGCTGCGGGAGCTCACCTCCGAATACAATATCATGTGGTTCTGGGTGAAGGGGCACAACGGCAACCCGATGAACGAGCGCTGTGATTACCTCGCCACGGCGGCGGCCAAGAGAACCGTCGCCGAGAAGAAGTGGGTGCCCGACTTTGCGGTGCAGCTTGAGAGCGCGAAAAACCGCATCAAGGAGCTGGAGCGCGACAACAAGAAGCTGGCCTCCGACAGCGACAGATTTCGTCTGCTCGCCGAGGACAGGCTCTCGGTGAAGGACAAGGATCTTTTTCATGCGGTGTACAATGAGAGCATAACGGGATTCGTAAAGTGGAAATTCCGCCGCTGGCTTTCAAAGCATCGCCAGTGATGAGCCGCATGGGCATGAGCGTCAGAGTCACTCATGTCATACCGTCCCCCGCGTGATTTTTGTGATTCTTGCGGGGAACATCAATAATAAAGAAAAGGAGCCGCCAATGAAGCGTATCTGCTTCATCGGCAGCTCCTTTTTTTATGTGCGCTCGGCGACGCACGTCTCTCATTCGAGTCGAGGAGAACGGGGCTTGTCCGCGCCCATGGCAGCCTGCGCCACATAGCCGTAGCCGTGGCTCATAGCCATCACACCGCTCTCGATTATTACGCTGCGTCCTTGAGTTTTTCTACATTTTTTGGTTCGTGACGCTTTGACCATATAATGTATTCCGCGCCTTTTGATTCTAAAGCGCTTAATAGCTGCACGTTTGGCTCTTTTGTATCGTCGTTGATAATCGCCAACCCGCGGACGCTTTTTTTGGCTATTTTTTCTCGTGCCTCCTTGATATCGCCCCAGTTGAACAGGAAAATCGCCAAATTGCTCTTATTTATGGTGTTAAACGTATTGAGCAGTATTTCTGTTTTTCGATGGGCAATTTGGAAATCAAAATTAAATTCCACGCCCGAAGCCCCTTTTGAAATAAATCCCGGCGTATAAATAATCTCCTGCTCGTCAAGATAGCCGTTTACATCGTCACGAAATACCGTGAACACATTTGGCTTTGAAACCATATACATATCCGAGATTTCCATTATAGCGGAAAGCATGGCGTGCTTTGCTTGGGCAAACCCGCTCATATCCGTCATAACGACCAAAGAGCAGTTATTGTCGATAGAAACGCCGTAATTCAATAAGATTTGGTCCAAAAGCATTTTTCGCTTTTGAGAACGCGAGAACGTCACCCCTGAAAGTTCTAAATTGTTGAGCGTTTCGCCGCCATCCGAAAGGATAATTTTTTCCGCCTCTTTCTTGCAATAAATTTCAATACAATCATTATAAATATTAAGAAATGGCGTAGTAATCGAGAACCAGCCGTTATCAACAGCACTTTGAATTGTATGCTCCCTTAAAAAATGGATATAGTCGTCGATTGCGTCATCAATCCATGTCATAATAATAACCCCCCATCAAAATTGCAATGCGTAGTGATGTTGATTCTCCGGCAAAATTCCCGCACTGCCTGAACGAATGAATCCATATTCGAAATACTCTTCACATCAAAGTCGTAGATAGGCAAGGGAACAGCCCACGTCAACGGCTTATATCCTTGCACATAGAGATGCACATGACTTTCACGGATAAAGGCATCGGCAAAGGGAAGAACAAAAGCAGGAACTTCCGGCATTGAAATTTTTGGATTTTTGTGCGAACCATTGTAATCAATGCGAAGCAATCCGATATACTTGCTGTTTTCTTGAAAGTGCAGAGTTATTTTGAAAAAATTGTGCTCTCCTTGCCGTAACTCCAAAAGAAAAATTTGGGTTCCATCATCGGATACAAGCTCGAAACGGCTCTGAATACGCCCTGAAAATCGCATGATATATTCATCCTGAGGTTGCTCATCCACCATGATTTTTTTTGGAATATCAATCAGTGCCTGCGCTTCTTCATTCGTCAAGGCCATGAAAACAATTCCTCCTGCACATAGTTGCTTCAAAATCCAGTAAATTTGTATCCAGATTCAGTGTAGCACAGCCACTATGAAATCACAAGATAAAAGCAGAAGTCAGCCATTTAACGTCGCTTTTCGTATGCTGTGTATAACGGTTCAACAAATTGCAATCAAACTGCCCGTCCATCCGTAGGCACCGTTTGCGCGGTATAAATCGCTTTCACGATACTATCCAACATTCGTCTGTCCGACTCCTTCGGAAAACGCGAACAAATCGTATACTTCCCATGCAAGAGGAACTGCCCTAAATCCACTACCGTATCCGCATCGGACAATAAAACTTCATCATTGTCCAGCAAATAGTCAATGGAAACTTGAAAGAAGTTGGCAATTTTCTTGAGTGTCTCGTAATTCGGCTCGTACAATCCTCGCTCATAACGGTTGTAAGTCGTCTGCCCAATGCCGAGCTTCTGCGCAACATCCACCTGTGTATATTCCTGATGTTCTCGCAAATACCGTAATTTATCGCTGAACATATCAATCACCCATACTCAAACATAGTACAGGTAAAATCAATTTATGCTTTTTATGTAATTTTATATTGAAAATTCCTTTTAACGCATATATAATATTTTTGAAATTTTCTTGGTAAGAGCAAAGGGAGGAATTTTCTTGAAGATTTTCTTGAAGAATTACAAGGACACATATGGCAGCATTAGCCAAGACATTCGATGTCAAATCGAGCACGGCGAGAAAAACTTCATTCTATATCCGTTCGGTGTGAATGGAGCAATGGCAAAGGAAATTTTGCAAACGCAATTCGGGCTTATGCCGGCCTATATCATCGACAACAAATTGTGCAACTTAAATTCTGATATACATCCTGTAGAATTTCTTGACAACTTGAACCCTGACGATTACTTGCTTATCCTGACCATCGAAAACCCCGACACCATCGAAATAATTCGCCATTCCGCACACTCACATTTTCCCCATCATCGCATTATGGAGTTGTTTCCCCATAGTACAGCGGGAGATTTTCGGATTACGTGGTTACGACGGTTCTCAGAATTTGCCTATGAAAAAAATTTATCAGGAAATGTCGCGGAATGCGGTGTCAACCAAGGCGATTTTGCCCAATACATCAATCGATTCTTTCCAGACCGCAAATGTTATCTCTTTGATTCGTTTGAAGGTTTTCGGGAACAAGACATTGCTGGTGACGACAAAATTGACAAAATCGACGCGCGGTACACGCGAAAATGGTTCTTTGACAATATTGGCTACTATAAAGCAACCAATCTCGACATCGTGATGAAAAAAATGCCGCATCCAGAAAACATTGTCATCCGGCAAGGGTATATCCCTGAAACTTTGGAAGGTGTCGAGGATTCTTTTTGTTTCGTGAATCTTGATATGGACGTGTACCCGCCCATGTTGGAGGGGTTGCGATTCTTTTACCCGCGTATGGTCAATGGCGGCCTTCTGTTGTTGCATGACTACTATTCCGGTGGGGAGTTGACCGGAGTGGAGAAGGCCGTATATGCGTATGAAAAAGAACTGGGCACGCCACTTTGCAAAATCCCGTCGGAAATCTCGTCCAGTTTGATAATTGTAAAATGATAGCTATCAAAATTCGTATCCCAAACAGCAAAAGCGACGCTCCGAATGGAACGCCGCTTTTTTTCTTACACGACCTCATTTGCCGCCGTCAGTACCATGTTGACAACGGTTGAGCTTACATAAAACCCGTTTTTTTGTATTGCCAGCAAAAGCGGGCGCACTTCCTGAATCAATCCCATTCGTTTCGCTTTCAATAATACGCCCAATGACCCCGTAACCGTAAATCCTAGATACTTCGCCGTCTTTTTTGCCGCGTTGTCGTCAATAATGAGCAAGTCCGCATTTATCTCGTGCGCCAAAATCATAACTTCCACTTCTCCGGCATGAAGTTTCGCTTGGTACATTTTCCGTTCCGTCTGATTTGAAACATCACGCACTTGAATCCAGTCCGTATGTTCTTTGATTTGTTGGCAGGCAGAATCAGGCTTGGCACATACTTCCTGATATACTGCCCGTGGAATGATGATTTTGTCATAGAGCTTCTTCAACAACCCCAAACAACCGATATGGCACAGAACAATCAGCGGCGTCGCGTTCACAATGATTTTACGCATTTTGTGCCTCGCTGATAAACTCTGCTTCATCGTCAAATTTGAAAATCGAAACATGATGCTGCCCAAGATAGCGAATAAAATCCTCCTCCGTCATATCGGCAATCTGGGCGCAATATCCGATAGAAACCCCTTGCTGCTTATAATATTCCATAGCCACGGCACGCTTGGAAAAGAGCGCCGCCTCCTCCCTGCTCATGCGCGTGTCATAAAGCACGGCCTCTGGTATATCCACACTGACTTGACACATATTGTTTCAATCCTTTCGATGTTTATCTCTCAATGTATTAAGTGTAGCACAGCCGCTATGAAATCACAAGATTAAAGCAGAGGTCAGCTTATTCGCTTGTCGCATGCTCTATCAATTTTTTTGCCCTCACTCGGATAAATTCGTTCATCGCGGTAATCAGTGAGTCGCTTGTCTTGATTATCGGGTGCTCACGGAACTCAAAACGGGTGAGTGCCAAAAGTTTTTCGTAGTGGCGGACGGAGAGAAAGTACGAGGCGTATTCCCGAAGGCTCTTTATGTGTTGCCCGTGAACTGTCTCGCTGTACGCTGCCATATCTGCGCGGCACTTGCCCGATGCGCCGTAGAGGAGCGAGAGACCGCTGTCGAATATCGGGGCGGGGCGCAGGTACTCGCCCGTGTCGTTGTCGCGCAGGTAGCCGAAATTTTTCAGGTGGCGATCCCTGTTGCCGATAACCGCGTCGAATATCATCATGTCGCCGTACGCTTCCTCGCCGAATGATTTCGCCATCTCCTTTTGCGCGTCGCGGGATGATAGGTCGCGTGCCGTGTCAATTCCCTGCTCGGCGAAAAAGTCATGCGCCGTGACGAAGCCTGTTTTTTCCGATGTGAAAAGAGGGCACACGCAGACGACGTCGCTTTTTGCAGGGGTAGTGACGGTGTCGAGGGAGTATGTCACATAGTCAAGCCCCATCGACTCCGCTACCTCGGAGGCGAAAAATTCATTGACGGCCTGCGAGCGATCGACGACGCCAAAGAAAAAATCGTCGCCCTTTATCAGCTCGATTTGGCCTGTGCCGTCATCGCGCCGCCAAAATTTTTTCAGCGTGCCGTCGGTGGTGTACTCGGGGGAGGTCACGCGCCCGCCGGAATAGATTTTTTTCATCTCGCCCGTGAATGCCGTTTGAGCCAGCCTCATGTCGAATCGGTTTGCAGGGTCGTAGAGGCTGACCTCGTCCCATTTTATATTGGCATGGCGCGGCTCTATCCAGTACGAGTCGTTCAGCGATAGCGCGAGGGTGGCCGATATGAATCTGGTCGTGCTGCCTGCCGCGTTGATTGACTGAAGGAGCGCGTCGGCGTGCTGGCGTGATGTCGGAACGCGGCGGCTCATCAGCCAGCTCGCGAGCGATTTGCCGGTGACCTCGCGCGCGAGCGGTATCGGGAGCAGCATCCATTTGTCGTCGTTTACATGGTCTATATGGATGGTTTCCTGCTTCTCGCTTTTGCCGTCTCTTATTATGTCCTCGGTCTCAATCGAGAAATCCGCGAGGGCGATGTCCTTTGAGCGCAGCGTGTATTCGGTGACGGTACGCATCGGGTTCACATCCTTACTGTGCTGCCGTCGCCCAGCATCACCAGATAGCTCTCCGCCACTTTCTTTTTCAGCAGCGTCTCGATCGTCTCACGGTACAGGTCTATCTGTATCTTGTGGCGTTCGCGCGCTCTTCTGGGGTTCGTGTCGCGGTCGGTCTTGTAGTCGATAAGCACATAGCCGTCAATTTTCTCGTCATAGAAAAGCGCGTCGATGATGCCCTGGCTGAATATGCGCTCGCTCTCATCGGCGGCGGGAAAATATTTGCGGGCATTCAGCAGACGGCTGAACGGCTGCTCCAAATAGAGATGACCTCCTGCCGCCGCCTCGCGAATACGATCGGCGAGCGGCGTGCCGAGAAATTTCATTATCGCTTTTATGGAGCGTGGCTCGATTGAGGTTGCCGCGTCGTCGTCGATGATGCCTCGCTTTGAGAGCGTCGCCGCCTCTTTTTTCAAAGCGGTCTCATCTATTTCGTTTGTCCAGTCGAGGTGCTGCATTATGGCGTGAATCATCGTGCCGTATTTTGCATAATATGCGGCACTGCCTTTTGGCGTTTCCTCGGAGCTTTCGGCCATGAAAGCGGGCGGAGGGAGAATGGCGTCGAGCTGGCTGTCCTCCTGCTCGTCGAAAAGCGAGAGAAGATGGGAGTCGTCTGCGAGGTCCTCGCATTGCCCCGACGCGCCGGCAAGCGACTCAATCGTCATGGAGTCAATGCCGGCGTCGCGCTCCTCGTCGCCCAATGTTTCCTCGAATTTCCGCTTTATTTCAGTGACCGATAGCTTTGCCGGAACGGAGGCGAGGCCGTGGTCATCGTAGCCAAATTCCTCGGCTGAGAAATGCGGAGCCGCGAAGATGGATTTTTTTTCGTCTTTTTCATCAATTTTTTTCTTGTCGGCTGCTTTGCTCA
>JAFTAB010000169.1 GCA_017458745.1 Schwartzia sp. (in: firmicutes)
CAAAAAGTCTATATACGAAAGAAATAAATATCGTTTTATCATTCTGTTCTAATTTTTTTGCTGTATCCAAGAAAACGGATGCCTATGACAGCGCCCGTCACAATGAGGGCCATAAGTCGCAACCATCTCCAGATTTAGAGCCGCCATTTTTCAACCAAAAAAGGCCACCGCATTTTCGCGATGACCCTATTTACAACAAATTAAATCCCAATCATATCAGCAGGTCTGACCGTGATACTCCACTTTCCTTATCTCCCCGACCTTGTTATCCTTCGTCGCCATGACCACAGTCGGCTTGTATTCTTTGGCCTCATTCTCGTCCATGAAGCAATACGCCATGATGATGACGATGTCCCCCGGCTGGGCAAGTCGAGCCGCCGCGCCGTTGAGGCAGATGACTCCAGAGCCTTTCGGCCCCGGTATCACATACGTCTCAAGCCTTGCGCCATTATTATTGTCAACGACCTGCACCCTCTCGTTCGGGATGATGCCCGCCGCCTCCATCAGCGCCTCGTCTATCGTGATGCTCCCCATGTAGTTGAGATTAGCCTCGGTCACGGTAGCGCAATGAATCTTGCACTTGAGAAGATTCAGCATCATTTCGTATCACCTCCGATTATCACATTGTCGATCAATCTCGTCTTTCCGATTTTCACCGCTATCGCAAGCAGAGTAGGCTCATTGATTGTCTCGATCGGGAGCAGCTCGGGGAATGAATAAACGTCAACGTAGTCAATCGTCGCGAGCTTCTCTTTCTTTATCTCGTCGCTCACAATTTTCTTTATGGCCTCGACATTTTTCTCGCCGCCCTCGTACGCTGCCTCGCCTTTTCTGAGGCTGCGCGAGAGCACCAGCGCCGCCTCCTTTTCCGCGTCGCTCATGTAGCGATTGCGCGAGCTGCGGGCAAGCCCGGATTCCTCACGGCTGATTGGCACCATGACAATCTCGACATTTATATTGAGGTCGGCGACAAATCGCTTCACCACAACGACCTGCTGCGCGTCCTTCTGCCCAAAATATGCCCTGTCGGCGCGCGAGAGATTCATCAGCTTCGTCACGACTGTCGCGACCCCGCGGAAATGCCCCGGCCGCTGCGCCCCGCAGAGCTTATGAGTGATGTCGCCCTCGACATTGACATATGTGCAGTAGCCGTCGGGATACATCTCGCTCGGCTCGGGGTGAAAAACAGCATCGACCGGAACGGTTTCCATTTTCTCGCAGTCCGCGTCAAACACGCGGGGGTACTTGTCAAAATCCTCATTCGGGCCGAACTGCGTCGGATTGACAAAATCAGAGACAATCACGATGTCATTTTCCTTGCGTGCTCTCCTCATCAGCGTGAGATGACCCTCGTGGAGCGCGCCCATCGTCGGCACGAGCCCAATCGTCTTGCCCTGCGCCTTCATTTCTTTCGTGTATGCCTGAATCTCAGCCGTCGTGCTTAAAATTTTCATTGATTATATTCTCCCTTATTATTTTTCATTTGATATACTAAAGTCACGCTGTTTTTGCCTCAAGCTCAAGCTCCGCCGCCTTAGCGTCCTGCTTCACGCAGTAATTCGCGACGAGCGAGCCTGATATGTTGTGCCACACGCTGAATATCGCGCCGGGAATGGCAGCCGCCGGAGTGAAATGCATTATCGCGAGCGACGCCGCGAGCCCGGAATTTTGCATCCCGACCTCTATCGCGAGCGCGCGAGCCTTGGCCGTATTCAGATGGAAAATCCTTGCAAAGATATAGCCGCAGAGCAGGCCGAGCGCATTGTGGCAAATGACGACAACCGTTATCATAAGGCCATAGGTGAACAGCTTCGATGCGCTGAGAGCCACGACACCGCCAATAGTCAGCACTATGACGATGACCGAGAAAACCGGCAGGAAAGGCGTCACCTTTCTCACCTTCTCCCCGAAGAAATGATTCAGCAGCAGACCAAGAACGACAGGCACCAGCACCATCTTGGCTATCGACATCATCATTGCGGCCAGCGAAATCTCAACCCACGCGCCGGCGAGCCACCATGTCAGTATCGGCGTCACTACAGGCGCGAGTATCGTCGTCGTCATGGTCATGGCGACCGACAGCGCGACATCGCCCTTGGCAAGATATGTGATGACATTCGAGGCCGTGCCGCCGGGGCAAGTGCCGAGCAGCACGACGCCCACCGCTATCTCGGGCGGTATGCTGAAAATCTTCACCAGCAGCCAAGCGGCCAAAGGCATTATGGTGAACTGCGCCGCCGCCCCGAGGCAGACCTCCCACGGCCTTTTTCCGAGCATCCTGAAATCATCAAACGTGAGCGTCATCCCCATGCCGAACATGATCATGCCGAGCATCCACGAAATCCACGGGGCAACCCATGCAAGCGTCGAGGGCCAGAGAGCCCCGACCACGCCAATGGCAATCACGAGAATTGCCATGTTGTCAGTGAAGAAATTGCAAATCCTTTTCACGTCCTGCCTCCCTTTCAGTTATAAAATTAAAACGCCCTCCAGCGATTGTCGGCTGGAAGGCGCAGAAATCTCCATAATTTCCTGTCTCAGTCGCAATCGATCCAAGCAGTCATTGATAAAGCAATCTAATCCAATAAGTGCGGTTCACAAGGATACCGCCTCGACCACGAAAGAATATAACACAACGCAAAGCAAAAATCAACATATAAAAATATTTTTTCCCATCAATACTAATCCTCGACCAAACTTTTAAAAAGATTTTTGACCGAAGGCACGCCGATGAAGCGACGAATCTCCTTATCATGCAGTCCAAGTAAGGAGTCGATTATCTTAACTGATACCGTATAAAAAAAGTCATGAACCAAAATCGCTCTCGGCTCATGACTTTCCATATCCTGTAAACGCTTTTATCCGATGCTGACGTGCGCTAAAACCCCCGCTGAACAATTCTCACTTTATGCCGGCTGCACTACCATCGGCTCCTCCACCCTGACGACCATCTCGCTCTTCCCGTTGAACACGCCGCCGTCGGCGATATTGAGGCTCCTCACCTTGACATCTCCAATGAGCTGGCCTGTAGCGTGTATCGAGAGATTGCCATCGACATCGACATTCCCGGTGACGCAGCCTGCCACCACGAGACTGTTTGCCTTTATATCGCCCACTATGACACCGCTCTCGCCTATGACAGCGGCGCCGGAGACAGAGATTCCGCCCTCCACTTTGCCGTCAATCCGTATATTGCCGCCGCCGCTAATCTGACCGTTTATATGGGTACTGCGCCCAATTATCGTCTCAATGTCATTCACATTGTCAACTTTTTTTCTCATGCTGTCAAACATATATTATATGCCCCTCTTTTCGGCTTGCCTGCAATGATTTTTTCTCTGAGTGTGCAAAGAGTAATAATCTCAATATAGCGTGAAACGCCGGAGAGAGCGAAACGCGCCCCCGCATGGCATATCAAAACTATATTGCAATAGAGCCACTTTTATCCGTGCTGTTACCAAAGGTAATTTGCCGGATTTACCGCCTCGCCATTCAGGCGCACCTCATAATGGCAATGAGGGCCCGTGGAGAATCCGGTGCTGCCCATGAAAGCAATTATCTGACCTCGGCGCACCACCTGGCCGCTTGAAACGACGACCTCCTCGGCATGACCGTAGCGCGTCATTATGCCATTGCCGTGGTCAATATCAACCATGTTGCCGTAACCGCCGGCATTATAGCCCGCGAAAGTCACGACGCCGTCGGCTGTCGCGACAATCGGAGTGCCATAGTCATTGGCAATATCAATGCCCGGATGGAAGTCCGAGCCGCCCCAGCGCATCCCGTATGGTGAGCTTACCTCGCCCGACGTCGGCCAAATCGAAGGAATTTCCGTCGAGTAGGAAGTATGATAAGCGCCCAGCTTCTGCTGCTCCTTTATCGCCTCATGTATGTCGTCCATGCGCGAGCGCGTTCTCTCCAGCCGCTGATGCAGATTATCGAGAGCCTTGTTGACATTCCTGACATCAGGCTCAACCCAGGGGCCGCCCTGGCCATCGAAATTCGTCTCCATCTCCCCCGGCATCATATCATCTGCCGGCACCAGCCCGGAAATCATCTGGAGCTCCTGCTCAATCTCGCGCACCTCATTCATCTCGTCCTGAAGGGAGCTGGCCTTCTTCGCGAGCTGCGTGAGCTGCTGCTGCTGCATGTTGTTGACTTTAGTCAGTTCCTCGATGCGCATGGCATCATCATGCGAGGTAAAAACACTGTACGTCGCAAAGCTTACCGCCCCCACGAAAAGCACTGCGCCGGCGCACAGGGACGCAAGACCATACTTCAGCAGGTTCTGCGGCACCCTCACGCTGTGCACCGTTTCGCCCTGATGCGGTATAATCTTGATTGTGTACTCCTTGCGCTCCTTAGGTTTTATTTGCCCGTCCAAAAAAATTGCCCCCCGTAAAAGAAAAAACAACTCATCGCATCGCGCAGCAAAAACATCGCCGCCGAATATCGCTCCCCACAGCGATATTCCTTTTTCTCAATCCGAGAAATAACATTGATATTATATCACATTTTTTAAAAAAGAGAAAATTCCTAAGATGTCAGCAGTGACGCGACTCCCCCAAAACGGACAGGCTGAAAGTCGCGATGCGTCGCGATGAAAAAAATTTTTTAGGAATTTCCATTCCTCATCCGGGGCATGGAAATTCCTCAATATTATGGCAGTTGCCAGTCAATAGGCTCCTCGCCCACGCTTTTCAAAAAATTATTCACGCGCGAAAAGGGCCTGCTGCCAAAAAAGCCATAAGACGCGGAAAGCGGGCTAGGATGCGACGACTCGACAACGAAGTGCGACGGATTTGTTATCATCGCCTTTTTCCTTCTGGCCGGTGTCCCCCACAGTATGAATGCCATCGGCCTCTCCCTGTCATTGAGGATGGAGATTATCTTGTCGGTGAATATCTCCCAGCCCTTCCCCTTGTGCGAGTTCGCCTCATGCTCGCGCACCGTCAGCACCGTGTTCAGCAGCAGCACGCCTTGGTCAGCCCATGGCTTCAGGCATCCGCTGCTCGGCGTCCGGCAGCCGCAGTCTATCGCCAGCTCCTTGAAAATATTTTTGAGCGACGGCGGCGGCGTCACTCCCGGCAGAACCGAGAAAGAAAGCCCGTGCGCCTGACCCGGCTCATGGTACGGGTCCTGCCCCAGAATGACGACCTTCACTTTTGAATAAGGCGTGTAGTGGAGCGCATTGAATATGGAGTACATGTCGGGATAAACTCGGCGCGTCCTGTACTCGCTGATAAGGAAAGCGCGAAGCTCACGATAATACGGCTTCTTTATCTCGTCACCCAAGTATTCTTTCCAATCATTATGAAAAATCTCAGCCATGATAATTTACCAAAAAAAATGCAGGGGCGCGTATACCTCCCCTGCTTCATTTATCCTATGCCAACGGGAGCTTTCCCCCGCTCATGAAGCGGCAAACAAGCTCCCACTGAATAATCATCACTCCTGCGAGAACGGCAGAAGCGCGATATTTCGAGCGCGCTTTATGGCGAGCGTCACCTGACGCTGGTGCTTCGCGCAGTTGCCAGAAATGCGGCGCGGCAGTATCTTTCCGCGTTCCGTCATGTATCGGCGCAGCTTGGCGGCGTCCTTGTAATCAATGCTCTCGACATGATCAACGCAGAAGCTGCACACCTTGCGACGAGGCTTGTGGCCCCGATCTCGTCTCATCAAGATAAATTCCTCCTTCATTTGAAGGCTGTTGCAAAAGCTCATTCACAAAGGCTCAAAACAAAAACCTATCAATAGTATCGTCAATCAAAACGGAATGTCATCGTCAGAGACATCATCGCCAAATGAATTAGGGCCGCCCATGCTCTGAGCCGGCGCTCCCTGCGGCGCGCCCGTCTGACCAAAGCCGCCGCCAAACGAGTTGCTGGAATCATGCGATTTTGACTCGGCGAACTCGATATTATCGAGCACCACCTCAGTCACATATCGCTTCACTCCGTCCTGCCCATCGTAGCTCCTCGACTGCATACGTCCCTCAACCAAAATCTTCGAGCCCTTGTGGAGATAATTTCCGGCGAACTCCGCGAGCCTCTCCCAAGCCACCAGATTGATGAAGTCAGCCGTCTGCTGCCCCGGCGCGGCATTACGGCTAACGCGCCTGTCAACCGCGATTGACATGCGGGCAACGGATTTTCCTGTCTGCGTCGAGCGAACCTCCGGGTCCCTTGTGAGACGCCCCATGAGAATCACCTTATTCATCGGCAATCCATCCTCCTGACATAATCAAAATACAAATCATACAGCCTCGACGCCAGCGTCCTCAGTTGATTCCTGCCCCTCGGGAACCCCCTCCGAGCGCACAATCATATGCTTCAGGACATCCTCCGTGATTTTCATCACGCGGTCGCACTCTTTGACGCATTCAGGCTCAGCCGAGACATAGAGCAGCTCATAATCGCCCTCGACAAAATCCTTGATCGTGTAGGCAAGCCTTCTCTTGCCCCAGTGATCCTCTTTGTCGATGATGCCGCCGTTGGCCTCGATCAGCTTCTTGAACTTCTCGATAACGGCATTCGTCTTCTCCTCTTCCATCGGCTTCACGATGAACATGACTTCGTACTTTCTCACGAAATCACCTCCTCTTTGGACTATTGGAAAAGCCGAACAAGTCCCTCCGGCTCATGCCGGTTCTTTTTCCGCCATGCTGCGTCAGATGTCGCTCGACGTAGCGCCACTGCTACGACTTCGCGTCATCTTCCTTGCCTGACGAAAAAAGCCCTCGCCATGACCTCGAATTGACTTATTCGTCTTTTCCTTTCGGAGCCGTCAGAAATAAATTTATCACTGTTTCCGGCTCCTTGGCTCACATTCCTGTGAGCAGGGAAGGTTCAAACAATTCATAAAAATATTTGACCTTATCGACCAAAAGATTATATCATCAGACAAAATCATTGGCAAG
>JAFTAB010000170.1 GCA_017458745.1 Schwartzia sp. (in: firmicutes)
ATTTCATCGCTAAGCTGTTCGTGTGAGGGGGCGGGCAAAATGAAGAAAAAATATATTTCCATGCTCGTTGCGTTCGCCCTTGTCATTTGCCTCGCCGTGACGGCGATGGCGGCGGGCAACGCTGCAGGCAAAAACCAGCAGGGTCAGCAGACACAGCAGACTCAAAATGCAAAGCAAAACCAGAAGGGCATGAGTCAAAGTCTCGGCGCAAGCGCGACTGTCATAGACGAAGGCGGGTTCTTCACGCCCGACGAGATACAGCGGATCTCGATGAAGCTAAATGCTGTCAATGCGAAATATGGGGTGAAGGCCGGCATCGTTACGCTGCGGAGAGTGAACGGCAAGACGGCAGATTCCGACGCGGAGAGATTGCTCAATGACCCACAGCTCGGATTCAAGAACGCTCAAAACGGCGCGGTCGTTATGGTGCTTGTGAAGGACGGCCGCAAGATTACCGTGCAGCAGAACGCGGCCATGACCAAGATGCTCTCGAAGTCAGAAGGGATGACATATATCAGGGAGCAGGTCACTCCGTCGCTGAAGGATAACAAATATGGCGATGCGGGAATTGAGTTCGCCAATACTGTCGAAAAAATGCTCGCGTACTACGAAAAGGAGCATGAGCCATTTGATCCGTCGGCTGGGTTTTCGATTTTCGCGGCGCTTATTTCGCTCGTCGTCTCGGGGCTTGGCGGATTCGGAGTAAAGCAGTATTTTGTCGGGCAGATGAGCAATGTCACCCCTGAGCTGGCGGCTGACGCTTATCTTGAAAGGGACACTTTCAAGCTGACCGATGAGAGCGACACATATCTCTATACGGATGTAACCGTCACGAAAAAATCAAAGGGCGGAGGAAGCCGTGACAGCAGCACCAGCAGCGGGGGAAGCTCCTCAAGCGGCACGTTCTGAAATACAGAAAGAAGTGCATATGATGAATTTCAAATTATCTGTTCTGGCGTTTGCGGTGCTTGTCGCGTTCGGCTGTGCCTTTGCGCCATGCGCGGCTGAGGCGGAGGCAAGCGGCTTTTTCGGTGGCGAGGAAAATAGGGCGGACGGCTCGGACAATGAAAAATTGGGTGAGGAGTTCACTTACATCTTTTTTTCTTACAGTCTGAGCTGGTATGACCCGAGGATGCCAATCACGATAAAGCAGGTCGATGACAAGTATATCCTCGCAGTCGGTGATGATGGAAGAAGGCGGGATGAGGGCAATCAGGAAAAGACCTTTGAAATCGCCGACGAGGATGTCATGGAAATACGGCTGGCACTCGATGAATGTAACGTGAGAGCGTGGAACGGATTTTATGAGTCAGACCCGTACGCGCTCGATGGCTATGCGTATAGCATGGATGTTGCTTTTGCCGATGGCGGTGTATCAAAATCCCACGGGTCAAACAGATCCCCAAAGGGGTTCGGAAAATTCAGAGACAAAATGTTTACCGTCATAGATAAATATTGTTCACTGAAATGATTATGTCTTGCCGGTATGAAAAAGATAGTTTAACAGCTCTCGTTGGACTATCTTTTTTTATGAATTTTTAATCAAAAATTTATGTAATTTATATTCTCTATATAAATTATCGGAAAACATCTATTTTTGCTTGTGATTCGCCATTTTTTCTTTGTTTGTCGTTTTTTCACCATGTTTTTATGAAAAATTTTGTGGTATAATTTTTTTTCATAAAATGAGACTTGTTCAGTGGGAGATTCAGACTCCCTGCGATGGACGCTTTCGCGTCCCCATGCATACGGGAGTCTATAATTCGCTTTGCTCTTAAGAGACTCCAATAACTGAATCTAGTCGAATTTATCCATTGCCTTATGGGTGCTTATCTCCCGCTTATGAAGCGGGAGCATTGGCGCCCATAAGGCATCGGATAAAATGCAACAAAGGGGAGCTATATTATGTCGAGCAATGAAAAGCGCATGAGTCTGCGCCTGACAAAGGCGATATTCATTGGGCTGGTGCTGGGGATTATTTTCGGCCTTATTATTCCGGGGAGGCTTGAGTGGGCGCTGCCCGCAGTGAATCTAGTCTCAACGATTTATATGAATGCGTTGCGCATGATGATTTACCCGCTCGTGTTCTGTTCGCTGGTAGTGGGAATAAAGGGCATCGGCAGTATAGGCGAGACAGGGAGAATCGGAGGGCAGGCGCTGCTTTTCTTCATATTGACCACGCTTTTCGCGAGCCTGCTGGGGCTGTTTCTGCCGAGGGCGCTGGGCATGGGAGAGGGCGTCGTCATAGAGATGAGCGACAAGGTCGTGGAGACCACGAAGTTCACGAGCATACTCGATACCCTGGCGAATCTTATTCCGTCAAACCCTTTCACGGCATTTTCGACGGGCAATATGCTCCAGGTTTTGGTATTCGCGATAATCGTCGGCATCGCCTGCCTCTCAATCGGGGAGAAGGCTGAACCTTTCCTGCGGCTCACAGAGTCGATCAATGAGATTTGCATAAAGATTGTCTCGGTCGTAATGCTTTTCACGCCAATCGGCGTGTTCAGCTCTATTTCCGCTGTCGTGTACGCCAACGGCACTTCGACGATTGCAGCGCTCGCGACAGTGATGGCCGCTGTATATGTGACGTATATCCTTTATGTGCTGATTGTCTATGGTGGCATAGTGCGATTCATCGGCAAGATGAGCATAAAAAAGTTTTTCGTCACGGTCATGCCAGCCGCTCTTAACGCTTTCGGCACTTGCAGCAGCTCGGCGACCCTGCCGATCAGCAAGCGATGCGCCGATGAGCTGGGCGTGCCTAATGAGATTTCATCGATGGCTTTGCCTCTCGGCGCTACTGTCAACATGGACGCCGTCTCGATATTGATGTCTTTCATGATAGTGTTCTTTGCCAATGCCTGTGGTGTCGACGTGAGTCTCGGGATGCTCGGCATTGTCATATTGGCTAATACGCTGCTCTCAATCGGCACCCCCGGAGTCCCCGGAGGGGCGATAGCGTCATTCGCGGCCCTTGCCGCTATAGCGGGGCTGCCCATCGGCATAATGGGAGTCTATATCAGTGTCAACACTCTTGCCGACATGGGCGCGACGTGCTGCAATGTGCTTGGGGATTTGGCGTGCTGCGCGGCGATGAAGGAGACGGCAAAATAAGGATTTCGATGAATTTTGAAAAATGAGGTGATTTTATGAAAAATGTAAAAGTATTTTTGGCGATGTCGTTTTTTGTAATTTCAATTTTTTCTTTTTGCACTGCTGCGTCGGCGAATTTCATCAGCAACGGCCATAAATTTCTTTATATGGACACGAAGGAATTTTATTCAACCCTGAATGACGGGACGAGGATTGCCTTTATAAAGGACAATGGCATATGCAGGCTCATCACGACGGAGGACGGCGTTGAGCATCTTTCGTTCACGGCGTATGACGGTGATGCGATAGGCATAGGATTCAGGGTCGAGGAGTTTTCCTTCATGGATGTGCCGCTTTACGCCGTCATAGCTGACAGGGGGGCGCACGGCGAGAACTGCGGCCTGTGGCTGGTGGATCAAGATAATGCTGGTTTTAGTTCAATAGTGACGCTAGGCACTCTTGCAAAATATGGATATGAGATTGGAAAATGGCATCGGATCGCTGTATATGTCAAAGACGGCAGATTGCTGATTGAGACGAGCTACGAGTATATGCCGGAGGGCGCGAGCTTTGGCTACGAGATGAAGATGAAGGTGGACGGGCTTTATGAGGTCTACTGCGACATGAGCGACTATAAATTCAAAGTAAGACGTATAAAGTGATTTTTCAGCAACATCATGGAACGGATTTGACACGATGCCTCGGTCAAATTCGTTCTTTAATTTTTGGAATAAAAAAGGTATAATCTAATGAAATGATAAATGACACTTGATTCAGTGGGAGTCTAATGCTTATCTCAGCTCAAAATTTCGTTTCAAATTTTGGTTTGAGATAAGTATTAAACGCGGAACCCGATATCATAGAAAGGGGCTGGAAAATGGAGGCTCATGCCATCATCAGGCTGGTAAATCTCACGAAAAAATTTGAGGATCATGTTGTCCTTGACCATATAAATCTGACGGTGAGGAAGAATGAATTTTTGACGTTGCTCGGTCCGTCGGGATGCGGCAAGACGACGACGCTCCGAATTATTGCGGGGTTCGAGCGCGCGACGGAGGGGGAGGTGTTCTTCGGCGACGAGGAGATAAGCCGTGTGCCGCCATATCTTCGCCCCGTGAATACCGTGTTCCAGCGTCACGCGCTTTTCCCGCATATGAATGTTTTTGAGAATGTGGCTTTTGGGCTGGCTGTCAAGAAGACACCCAAAAAGGAAATAAAGGAGCGCGTGGGGGAGATGCTCGCGCTGGTCAATCTCGCCGGCTTTGAGGAGCGCGAGGTGGAGTCGCTGTCGGGGGGGCAGCAGCAGCGCGTCGCGATAGCCCGGGCGCTCGTGAATGACCCCGAGGTCTTGCTGCTGGATGAGCCGCTGTCGGCGCTTGACCTGAAACTGCGAAAAGATATGCAGGTCGAGCTGAAGCGCATACAGCAGCGTGTCGGCTCGACATTCATATATGTCACGCACGATCAGGAGGAGGCTCTGACGATGAGCGACACTGTAGTGGTGATGAATGGCGGAGTGATTCAGCAGATTGGCCGCCCGGAGGACATATACAATGAGCCGCGAAACCCATTTGTCGCGGATTTCATAGGGGAGAGCAATATCATCCCCGGCCGCATGGTTCGCGATGAGGTGTGCGAGTTCGCAGGGCGCGAGTTTGCCTGCGTCGATAAAAATTTAGGCGCGGATGTCGAGGCCGACATCGTGGTTCGTCCGGAGGACATTGACATAGTCGCGCCCGAGTCCGGAATGCTCAGGGGCATTGTCACCTCTGTCACATTCAAGGGCGTCCATTATGAGATGATAGTGCGCGCCTCTGACGGATATGAGTGGCTGGTGCAGAGCACGGCGATGACGCCCGAGGGCACCGAGGTGGGCATGAATATCGGGCCAAACGAAATACATGTTATGACAAGATAGAAGGGGAGTGGGAGCAGGATGGAGAGGCGTTGGCTTTTTTATCCCTATCAGCTTTGG
>JAFTAB010000171.1 GCA_017458745.1 Schwartzia sp. (in: firmicutes)
ACTTGCTAATATGGATGAATCACAAATCAGAAATTTACGCGCGCGCGATGTCGTGCCGCGCGTCGTGCTGACGATTGTCACTTGCGGTATTTTCGGGCTTTATTGGATTTATACGCTTACGAGGGATATCCATGAGCTGTCCGGCAAGCCTCAGACGGGCAGCCCGATTCAGGCAGTCATTTTCTCAGTCTTGACCTGCGGGGTTTATTTCCTGTACTGGGTTTATAAAATCGGCGGCGAGCTTGTGGAAGCTCGTCGGGAGATGGGGCTCGCGCTGGACTCCGTGGGGAAATCAATGTACACTATTGTGATTGTCGTTATGACGTTCATGGCGACGGGATTTTCCATTTTGGAGTCTGTCGTGGACACTATTGCCAGCGCGGAAGGCAAAAATATGGAGGAAGAAGAACTTTTCATTCTCGTCCTCGCTGTACTGTTTGGCGCAGGCCTGATATATTTCTTGGTGCACTGCATTATTTCCGCTGTAATTCTATATGTGGTCTACAAGAGAAAAGATCCGAGCCCGCGTATTCTTTATATGCTTATGGCGATTTTCCGTACTAATTTCCTGACGGTTGCGTTTATTCAGGCATCACTGAATGACGCGATATATCATAGGAACAATCCGGGAATTTGCACGGGCGCAATCGCTAACAGCGTGGAGCAATAATAAGGAGGAATTTGTTTTGAAACACAGAAGCATTGTAAAAGCTGTTATATATGGCTTCATCACCTGCGGGCTGTATGGCATCTATTGGTTTATGAAACTGACGGACGAGACTCATGAGGCGGTGGGGCGTGAGACAACAGCGACAGGTGGCTGGGCTGTCATCTATACGTTTATAACATGCGGCCTCTATTTCTTTTACTGGTCGTATAAAATGGGCGAGTCGCTGACCGAGGCAAAGGAGATGCGAGGCATGCATTCCGACGGCAATGACGCTATAATGTACACGATTTTCTCTGTCGCAGGTTTTGGCATAGTGACGGAGGCGCTTATTCAGAGCTCGCTCAATGAAATAATTGCCCATGATGAGAGTCGTTATCCGATTGAGATTGAATCCAATAATGGACTTAAATGAGTTTGGAGCAAAGAGCGCGTCTTTATGAGACGATTAGAAAATACGGAGCGATTTTGGTTTTAGGAAGCTGCTATCTTGCTTTCGTGGTCTTGACGGGATGCTCGATACCTTGCCCGATTCATTTTGTGACGGGGCTGCTGTGCCCCGGATGCGGGGCAACCCGTATTATGCTGTCGCTTTTTAATGGCCATGCAGGTGCGGCATTCGATGCTAACCCGGCTCTCTTTTGCATGGCTCCAGTGATTGTCGGCCTGTTGATACGAGATGAGGCATCATGGGTGAGAACAGGCGAGGGAGCATACACGCCGCCTTTTATTTGGTGGGGCATTGCCGCGTTCTTTATCGTTTTCACGATTTGGAGAAATATACCTGCATGATATTAAAATATCTCTTGCCATTTTCATATTGAAATGGTAAAGTTACAAAATAATTTATGATTTTAGGAAACACTGAATCAATCAGTGTTTCTTTTATATTTGCGGAGATTTTGAGGTTCGCCCGGCTGGGATGTGTGAAAGGCGGTATGAAATTGGAGACGGCAGAAAATCATGACGAGCTTGATAAAAAAGCTCGGGCTCTTTTGGAGGAAAAGGAATCAGATTCTCGCATGAGGACGTACACGGGACCGATGGAAAAGGCAATAACCGCGTTGCTCATCATATGGACTGTTTTTCAATTATATTTCACTACGATCGGGGTCATCAGCGCGATAAATCTTCGCGCGTTCCACTGCATGTTTCTTTTGACGTTCACGTTCTTGCTTTTCCCGACTTACATGAAGGAGAAACGCACAAGGAGTTTCCCTCCGATATGGGATATTGCCCTCATACTTCTTGGCATATTGACGTTCGGTTATCTCATCATGAATTACAATCGCATTGCCCAGACGGGAGGGCGTGTCAATCAGACGGAAATAGTTATTGCGGCGGTGGCTTTGTTTGTCGTTTTTGAGGCTGCGCGCAGAGCGTCAGGCAATCTAGCCATACTCGCATTGGCGTTTTTGGGCTATAATTGGTTTGGTCAGTACCTGCCGGGACTTTTGGGGCACAACGGCTTCACATTGAAGCGCGTTCTCATCACGCAGTTTTGGGGGACGCAGGGAGTGCTTGGCACCGGCATAGGCGTCTCGGCGACGTATATTTTTCTCTTTGTGGTGTTCGGCGCATTTTTGAAGCACAGCGGATTTTCAAAATTTATAAATGATTTCTCTCTGACTCTGGTCGGCAGAACGCCGGGCGGTCCCGCGAAAGTGGCCGTCGTCGCGTCGGGGCTTATGGGCATGATAAATGGCTCCGCCATCGCCAATGTCGCAACTACCGGCACGATAACGATACCTCTCATGAAGCGCACGGGCTATAAAAAGGAGTTTGCCGGAGCGGTAGAGGCTGTGGCATCGACCGGCGGTCAGTTTTGCCCGCCCATCATGGGAGCCGTAGGATTCGTCATGGCGGAGTTCCTGAGCGTATCGTACACCGTCGTCATGCTTGCGGCGATTGTGCCGGCTCTGCTTTATTATATAGGGCTGCTGCTTGCCGTTCATTTTGAGGCGAAACGGCTCGGTCTTTCGGGTTTGTCAAAAGAAAATATTCCTGACGCGATGAAGGTAATAAAGGAGCAGGGGCATCTCGTGCTGCCGCTGTTCGTGCTCATAGGTCTCATGCTTTTGGGATACACGCCGCTTTACTCGGCGGTCATATCCATCTTTGCGACGGTAGCCGCCAGTTGGCTGCGCCGAGAGACGCGCATGACTCCGGCAAAGATTGTCGATGCCATCGTCGAGGGCGCAAAAGGCGCTATTTCTGTCGGCGTGTGCTGCGTCATAATCGGCGTGATAATAGGCACGGTGACGCTCACCAGCATGGGGCTCAACATGGGCTATATCATTTTGAATGTTATAGACAACGACAACATATATGTGACGGGACTTCTCGTCATGATAATGTCAACGATTCTTGGGATGGGGGTGCCGGGCGTGGCGGCATACGTCATAGTGCAGGCGGTGGCTGTGCCCGTGCTCATCGGCGCGGGCGTTTTGCCGCTGACCAGTCATCTGTTCTGCCTCATTTATGCGTGCCTCTCTAATATCACGCCGCCAGTCGCTATGAGCGCGTATGTCGCCTCAGGCATCGCAGGCTCGGATCAGACCAAGACGGGAATTTGGGCCGTGCGGCTCGGACTTATAGGATTCATAATTCCTTTCTTTTTCCTTGATAATCCGGTTTTGCTTATCGGCGTTGACCCAAACGCTTCAGGAATGCAGACGGCATGGGCGATACTGTCGGCGCTTTTGGGCACGGCATCGCTGGTGGCCGGCCTTGAGGGATGGATTTTAGATCGCGCGGGTGTCGTCGAGCGCATCATTTTGATAGCGGCCGCCCCGATGATGCTCTATCCGGGGCTTATGACTGACGCCATCGGCATAGGCATGATGACCGTTGCGTTCGTCATGCAGTTTGTGAAATATAAAAGAGCAGTTGCGCAATAAATTCTATTTGATATAATTAGTATGTATTGTGTTTATTGGAACGACGATTACGCTACTTTGGGGGGAAAAGCAATGAAAAAATCATTTTTGAAGCGTCTGGCGGCAGCAGCTCTTGCGGGCGTGTTTTCTGTCGCCCTGCTTGCAGGCTGTGGCGGAGAAAAGAGCGGTTCATCTTCCGGGGGCAGCGGTAAGCCAGTGGCTCAGACGCAGCAGGCACCGAAAAGCGGGGAAAAGATGAAAATCAATTTCCCGACTGCGTCAGCGTCCGGCGCCCTCTACGCGGTCGGAGCGGCAATCTGCAATAATTGGAATCAGACAGTTCCGACTGTCAATGCCGCAAGTCAGGCCTCGGCGGGCGGCATCGAGAATCTTGGGATGGTCTCCGATGGCGAGGCGCAAGTCTCCATCGCTATCAGCAGCAACGTGTACCAGTGCATGAACGGCACTGAGGGGTTCACGGATCACGCTTACAAGGACATAAAGGCTGTCGCAGGACTATATCTGAATCCCAATCAGGTAGTCGCCACCGACAAGTCCGGCATAAATACTCTTACTGACGTAAAGGGCAAGCATTTCGCCGTCGCCTCGGCTGGCTCGTCTGTGTATAATGAGTGCATGACTCATTTCACGGCCGCGGGGCTAAAATTCCCTGATGATATCAATGCGGAGTTTATAAATTTCACGGGCGCGTCCGACATGCTTCAGAACGGAACGATTGACGGCGCATGGATTATGTCTGGAGCTCCCGCCTCGGCGGTCTCCCAGGCGCTGACATCCAAATGCCATCTGATTGATATTGATGACAAGGTTATTTCCGAGCTTCAGTCGAAATATCCTTGGTATGTCAAGTACACGATTCCGGCAGGGACATACCCGAATCAGGAAAAAGATGTCAAGACCTCCGCGATAAAGATGGTAATGTTCTGCCGCGGTGACTTGCCCGAGGAAGTTGTCTATCAGATGACGAAGTCATTTTGGGAGCATATAGATGAGCTCGGAGCGTCGCAGAAAAATCTGAAGGGACTGAAACCCGCCGACGCGGTGAAGGACATCGCGGGTATCCCGCTCCATAAGGGCGCAGAGAAATACTACAAGGAAATTGGCGTGCTGTAATATAAGTTGGCGGATTCAGACAAGCAGAATGCAGCGATTGTTTTCGCACAGTTCCTAATTATTATTTCATGCAAAATGATTAAAGATTGCTGGCCTATAATTGTGGGTCAGCAATTTTTTTATGGTGGTTTTTATAAAAATGTATTACAATCGTTATTCGTGAGCAGTTCATTATATTTGACAAGAAAGTCAATGAAATGGTCGGGAGGTAAAAATGGGCTACAGTGTTACTTATCGCATGGATGAGATGAGCCTTGACGGGTTCATCGAGAAATATCGTGAGAAAGAAAAATTCCTTGAATATTGCAAGGCATGCCCGAACTACAATAACAAGTGGTCGTGCCCGGAGCTTTCTTTTGAGGTCGATGATTTCCTTGGGAGTTTTAATTACATTTATATAGTCGGCGCGAAGATGACTCTTGACCGCGAGACAATAGAGGCGGCTGACACGATGGAAAAAGTGAAGGCCGTCGGATGGGAGATACTTGAGACTGTGAAGGGCGGGCTGGCTGATAAATTGCTCGCCATGGAGAAAAAATCAGAGGGCAGCGTTTCGCTCGCGGCGGGTGGCTGCACGATATGCAGTGAATGTACACGCCCCGAGGGCAAGCCATGCAGATTTCCGCAAAAAATGCGCCACTCGCTTGACTCATTTGGGGTTAATCTTTCAAGATTGACCGAGGACGCTTTTGGAATATCAATCCTCTGGATAAAGGACAAGCTGCCGGATTATTTCACGCTGGTACACGCGCTGCTCGCGAAGGAGAGAATAGATGAGTCTTCATGGAGTGAGGTAGGATTCAAATGGAGCAATCAATAAAAATAAGTCTCATTTTACTGCATAGAAATTTTATTGATGAATAACTGTTTATATGCTAAAATATAGCCATATGGGAGTGTTTCTTTTTTCACGGAGGAAGGGTGAGCTATATGAGCATGGTAGGCGCAATAGGTAATTATCAGAATGACAGGTTCAGCGGGTATGGGCAATATGGCTCTGAGCGCGGCGATTTTTCCCGAGCGGACAGATATAACGGGAAAAATAATGACGCGTATGAGATCGGGGAGGACAAGGTCAATCCCTTGTCGGAGGATGATGAGCAAAAGCCGGTGCTGAACAGCGGCTCAAACATAAAAAAGCCGGGCAAAAAATCATCGCCCGCCGAGTGCGAGACATGCAAGACACGAAAGTATCAGGACGGTTCAAATGAAATGGTGTCATTCAAGGCGGCGGGGCATATAGCGCCGAGCAATGCCGCTTCTGTCGTGATGAGTCATGAGCAGGAGCATGTTTCCAATGCCTATCAGAAGGCTGCTAAGAATAACGGCGAGGTCGTCAGGGCGAGCGTCAGGCTGAAGACGGACGTATGCCCCGAATGTGGACGGACGTTCATCTCGGGCGGGGAGACGACGACGCAGATTCGGTATTACAATGAGTCAAACCCATACCAGAAGGACATGAAGGAATCGGATGCCGATAATAAATATCGCGGAATGAATGTTGACGAAGATTTTTGAAAAAGTAGGTAAAAAAAGAGAAACTTGTTGAGTGAATATATCAACAGTTTCTCTTTTTTTGATTCATTTTTTTCGCGCAGTAGTGCATGGACTGAGGAATAAGTTATATGCTGCTCGAATTTTTGTAACATATCTATTGTAAACCTGCAATCAAATGATTTTATCCGATGCTAACGGGCGCTAAATCTCCCGCTTCTAAAGCGGGAAATAAGCGCCCATAAGGCAATGGGTAAATTCGACTAGATTCAGTGGGAGTCTAAAACTCCCACTGAATAAGTCTCATTTTATATTTATTCACCCGTTGTATATTTTTTTTCTACATGATATAATTCTTCTGTCATAATTTGATTTGTTGTCATTGCGAGGCGAAATTGTCATGGGGTTTATCAATAGATTTTTGCTTTTCGTTTACGCGCTCGCGGTTGCGCTTGTCGCTCTTGGCGTTGTCGCGCTGTGTTTTAATTTTCTCCCAGAGCATGTATTGATTAATGAGATGCGCTTTGTGCTGTCTCGATGGGAGACTGTGGCGGGCGCGTTTGTAGTGTTCTTGCTGAGCGTTCATCTTTTGGGGTGCTGCTTTTCTTCTTCCGATAAGTCGAAAAGTGAAAGCGAGGCTATCGTGGTTCACGGAGCGAATGGCGATGTGCGTGTTGCTGTCTCGGCCGTGTCTGACCTCGTCGAAAAGAATGCCATGTCGGTTCATGGAGTCAAAGAGGCGAAGGCGAAAGTCAAGGCGCACAAAGAAGCTGATCAATCCATGGTGAAAGTATCGCTTCATGTGATGACCGACGCCGAGAGAAATGTCGCCACGATTTCGGATGACATTCGCGATAAAGTCGGAAAGCATATGGTTGAGGTGCTTGGCATACAGAATTATTCGCTTGACATTGATGTTCCGCGAATGGAAGAAAATGAACCGGCGAAATTGAAAAGAGTAAATTAATTTACATTTTTTGTGAGGTTGCAGTGCGATGATTGATGACGAGCTAAAGGCTTCCATAATGTCTTTTTTGCGCGAGAATCGCGGCTCTGTCGCGGGAGCGTCCATAGGTCTGCTGATTGGCATTTTCATTTTGGTTTTCGGCTTTTTTCGGACGCTTTTTCTCGTATTCTGCATAGGTGTTGGATTATTTGTTGGCAATCAGTCTGATAGGCACAATGCTCATATGACCGAAATTTTTATTGAATGGCAGGCAAAGTTTTTAGAGCGTTTCAGATGATTTGTCGCGTTATTTATTTTTGAAAGGGTGCACATTTTTTATGAGTCGCAGACAGGCTCGCGAGATTGCCATGCAGGCACTTTTTCAGCTTGACATGAATCCTCCGAATGATGAGACGGCGGATGAGGCCATGCAAAATGCCTTGAGCGCCGCAATGGAAATTCATTCATCAAAAAAGAAAAATATTGCCGAGGGCAAAGATGGATGGGATGAAAACCCGACTTATGAATATGCGAACAGCATACTGAAGGGCACGATAACTCATAGAAATGAGATTGACGATGAGATAGCTTCTGTGTCAAAGGAGTGGAGGCTTGATCGTATGGCAGGCATAGACAGGGCTATACTCAGGCTTGCCGTTTGCGAGATGCGTTATTCCGAGGATGTTACGCCCGGCATTGTCATCAATGAGGCGGTTGAGCTGGCAAAGAAATTTGGCACGGATAAGTCGGGGCGCTTTGTAAATGGCGTTCTAGCTTCCTTGGTTAAATAATATTATTTTGATGCCAGACACTTTTGTCTGGTTTTTTTGCGTTGGGAATCTTATACCGGTTATGCGATAAATCGAGGTGAACTCAATGATTCATAGCGTCAGCGACTTGACGAAATTCATAAAAAATATGTTTCAGCATGAATCCATTTTGCAAGGCGTCATGGTAAAGGGAGAGGTCTCCAATTTCAAGATTTATCCATCAGGGCATGCCTATTTTACACTGAAAGACAGCAGCTCTGCTTTGAAATGCGTGATGTTCAAGAGACGAGTATTATCAATGGCTTTCATTCCGAGGAATGGAATGCAGGTGATAGCCGAGGGTGATATTTCGGTTTATGAGCGTGACGGAGCGTATCAGCTCTACGCGGAGAGGCTTGTCCCCGACGGAGAGGGAGAGCGCGCCTTGGCGTTTGAGCAGCTGAAGGAAAGACTGGCCTCAGAAGGATTGTTTGATGAAAAATTCAAAAAAGCTCTTCCGTTGTATCCGAAAACAATAGGCATTGTAACATCATCGTCCGGGGCGGTGCTGCATGACATTTATCGCGTTTCAAAAAGGCGAAACGATAAAGTCAGGCTGGTTCTTTATCCCGTCCTTGTTCAAGGGGATGGAGCGGCTGAGGAAATATCGCATGCCATTGATTTTTTTAATGAGCGTTACCCGGTGGACGTCTTAATCGTTGGCCGCGGCGGCGGCTCGATGGAGGATTTATGGGCATTCAATGAGGAGATTGTCGCCAGGGCGATTTTCAAATCGAAAATTCCCGTTATCTCCGCGGTTGGGCATGAGACGGATTTTACGCTTGCCGACTTTGTCGCCGACGTGAGAGCGGCGACGCCTTCCCAAGCGGCGGAGCTCGCCGTTTCAAGCAAGGAGGAACTAAAAAGAAATATTGATAATTTAATAGTCCGGCTTGTAAACTCCAAGAATCATTACTTCAACACAAAACGCAATATGTTGAAGATGACTATAGAAAGATTTTTAAAGAGAAATCCACGTCAGCTTTTGAATGATAAAAAACAAGAGCTTGACTTGCTAAGGGAAAAATTAGAGAAATCATCGCGTGGTGTTTTGGAGAAAAAGAAGTTGCTTTTCGAGAGCAACGTCGAAAAGATGGAGCTGCTGAATCCTATACGGGTGATGCGGCGCGGCTACAGCATTGCAACGGACAGTGACGGAAAAGTGATAAAGCGCATTGCTGATGTGAAGGTCGATAACATTATAAATTTGATGCTTGCAGACGGCAGGTTCCGTGCAAGAGTAATTGAAAAATGACAAGGGGTGCAATAAATGGCCGGAAAAGACAAGGAACCAAAATTTGAAGAGGCTCTTGGAGAGCTTGAGGATATTGTCAATGAGATGGAGAACGGTGATATTGACCTCCAGACGTTGATGGAAAAGTACAGCCGAGGTCTCATGCTGTCTCAGAAGTGCATGAAATCTTTGGAAAGGGCAGAAAAAACCATGGATCTCATGTTAAAAGAGGAAAACAATGAATTGAAGGAACTGCGGCTTAAAATTGAGGGAGACTGACTATGCTGATCGAGGAATGGAAAAGAAGAAAAGCACTTGTCGAAGAGGCGCTGATAAGGGAACTGGATGCATCTGATATTATTGATGATACCCTTGGCGAGTCAATGAGATACAGCCTTATGGCGGGCGGGAAGAGATTGCGCCCTATGCTTTTGATGGCGGCCGCGGATGCTGCCGGAGGAAACGGCGATGATTATCTGACTTCCGCGTGCTCCATGGAAATGATTCATACATATTCTTTGATACATGACGATCTTCCGGCAATGGATAACGATGATTATCGCAGAGGCAAGCTCACCAATCATAAGGTGTACGGGGCCGGTATGGCCACGCTTGCCGGGGACGCGCTGCTCACCTTGGCGTTTGAAGTGCTGTTCAGACAAAAGGGCGTATCGTCTGACAAATTGGTCGCCGCTGCCAAGGAGATAAGCATTGCCGCGGGCGTCGCCGGCATGGTCGGGGGGCAGGCGATCGACATTGAGTCGGAAGGAAAAAAGATAAGCAGAGATACACTTTACAAAATGCACATGGGCAAGACCGGCGCGTTGTTCCGGGCGTCGGTCAGAGTGGGGGCTATTCTGGCTGGTGCCAGCGATGAGGTGCTTTCAGCCCTCACTGATTATTCCGAAAAATTCGGCTTTGCTTTTCAAATAACGGATGATATCCTTGATGTGACCGGGGATGAATCAAAGATCGGAAAGCCGACAGGGAGTGACGAGCGCAATAAAAAATCAACTTATGTGACGCTTTCTTCCCTTGATGAGGCAAGACGGCTCGCGCGTGAGACGGTCGAGGGCGCGAAGGGCGCATTGGCGCAGCTTGGCGATAGCGCTCTTTATTTGAAGGAATTGGCTGATTTTCTGATAAATCGTGATAGATGACATCAGTTTGATATACAGATATAACGGGTATACATGATGAATAATTTTTATAATGACAATATCTTGAAAAATATTAATAACCCGGATGACCTGCAATCGCTGAATTTGGCGGAGCTTCAAAGATTAGCCTTTGAGCTGCGCGAGTATATTATTGATACGGTATCAAAAACAGGCGGGCATCTCGCTCCAAGTTTGGGCGCTGTGGATTTAACGCTTGCGCTGTACAGCGTGTTCTCATTACCACGAGACAAGGTGATATGGGATGTCGGGCATCAAGCGTACGCGCATAAAATATTGACAGGACGCAGGGAGGGATTTTTGCGTCTTCGTCAGAAGAACGGCATAACAGGCTTCCCGTCGCGCGCCGAGTCGCCATATGATGCTTTTGGAGTGGGGCACGCCTCAACCTCGATATCCGCCGCGCTGGGCATGGCAATAGCTCGTGACTTGAAAGGGACGGGTGAGCATATCATTGCCGTGATCGGCGACGGAGCCATGACCGGCGGCGAGGCGTTTGAGGCACTCAATCATGCCGGTGACCTTGCGAAAAACCTTATTGTCGTTTTGAATGATAATGGGCGGAGTATTGATTATAATGTTGGGGCAATGTCGGAATATTTGTCACGTCTCCGTGTGCGCCCCGAGTACAGCAAAACAAAAAAAGACATAAAGGAAATCCTTTCCGGTATTCCTCATATTGGGGATAAAGTATTTAAGACGGCGGAGTTTATAAAGGAAGGCGTGAAATCCGTGCTGGTCCCTGGAATCATATTTGAGGAAATGGGATTCAAGTACGTGGGGCCAATTGACGGGCACAATATCGGCTTGATGCGTGAAGTCTTTGAAGAAGTTCGCTTGATGGACAGCCCCGTGCTTGTCCATGTCCGTACAAAAAAAGGATGCGGGTATATTCCAGCAGAGAATGCGCCCGACAAATTTCATGGCGTGGGAAAATTTGATATTTCCACCGGCAACATAATAAAGGATAAAGCTGCGCCTCCTTCATACACTTCGGTATTCAGCAAAGCACTCGTGGAACTTGGAAATAAAAACAAAAAAATTGTAGCTGTCACGGCGGCAATGCCTGAGGGCACAGGCTTGAAGCAATTTGCCGAGCATTATCCCGACAGATTTTTTGACGTTGGCATTGCCGAGGAGCATGCGGTTACGCTTGCTGCCGGGATGGCTGCCAACGGCATGAGGCCGGTTGTCGCGATATACTCGACATTTGCTCAAAGAGCGTATGACCAACTGCTGCATGATGTTTGTCTCCAGAATCTTCCTGTTGTGATGTGCCTTGACCGCGCGGGACTCGTGGGGGCTGACGGCTCGACCCATCATGGCGCATTTGACCTCTCTTATTTGAGGTCAATGCCAAATATGACAATCATGGCCCCGAAGGACGAGAATGAACTGCGCCATATGCTTTATACTGCGCTTGAATTTGACGGACCAACTGCCATAAGGTATCCCAGGGGCTCCGGGACAGGAGCGGAATGTGATGAGCCAATGCACTTATTGCAAAAGGGAAAAGGCGAAGTCATTTGCGAGGGTGACAGCGGGGTTGCTTTGATTGCAGCGGGAAACATGGTTAATAATGCCGTGAAAGCCGCAAAAATTTTGGCCAATGACGATATAAACGTGACTGTAGTCAATGCGAGGTTTATAAAGCCGCTCGATAATGATTTGATTTGTCAAATAGCCGGGACGCATAAAATATTGGTGACGATAGAAGAAAATGTGCTGATGGGCGGTTTTGGCGCGGCAGTGCTCGAATTTATTTCAGACGAGGGAATTGATATTAAAGTGAAAAGGCTTGGAATCCCGGATAGATTTATTGGACAGGGCACTCAGGCGGAGCTGCGTGAGGAATGTGGACTTATGCCGGAGCAGATAGCTTCGACTGTGAATGAGATGAGAGCAAGATAATGGATAACAAGCCTAAAAAAGAACGACTTGATGTCATTCTGGTGAATCGCGGGCTTGCGGAAAGCAGGGAACGAGCAAAGTCTCTGATTATGGCAGGTCTCGTGATTGTCAACGAGCAAAAGATAGACAAGGCGGGCACGATGGTCAAGGATGACGCGAAAATTCGATTGCTTGGCGATAACTTGCCGTACGTGAGTCGTGGCGGGTTGAAATTGGAAAAGGCGATAAAGGAATTTCATATTGATTTGAAAGACAAGGCTATGGCGGATATTGGAGCATCCACGGGAGGGTTTACCGATTGCGCGCTTCAAAACGGAGCAGCGAAGGTTTACGCTATTGATGTCGGCTATGGCCAGCTTGCTTGGAAATTAAGGCAAGATAGTCGGGTTATAAATATGGAGCGAAAAAATATAAGATTTATAACTCCCGATGACATTGGCGAGCTGCTGAATTTCGCTTCCATTGACGTCGCGTTCATATCGCTGAAAAAAGTGCTGGGAACTGTCAAGGAACTTTTAATTGATGATGGCGAGGCTGTTGCGCTTATAAAGCCGCAATTTGAGGCGGGACGCGAGAATGTCGGCAAAAAAGGCGTAGTAAAAGACCCGCAGGTTCATGAAAAAGTAGTAAAGGAAATTGTTGGTTTTTGTCGCTCAATATCATTTGCCCCAATCGGTTTGACGTATTCCCCGATAAAAGGCCCTGAGGGCAACATCGAGTACCTTTTGTATCTTTCAAAAAACAACTCAAAATCAGATTGCGCTGTCAATGATGATTTTATCACAGATGTGATAAATCATGCGCATGAGGCGCTTGACAAGCACTGATACTTGCTGCATTTGCACCCTCGGTGCGATGACGTCCCATGCAATCTCTGTAAAGATTTAATAATCTTGGCATAGATTAGTACGACAATCAGAAGGGAATGTGAGCCATGCTACAGATTGCAGTATCTCCAAATATTGACAAGGAAAATGCCCCGATGGTGCTAAAACGCCTGATTAATTTTTTTGACGGCAGGACTGATGCCAGGGTCATTATCCCAATGGACGAGGCGCGTTTTTTTGGTTACGAGGAATACGGCGTCGAGGATATTGAAAATTCTCCGATAGACATGGCGCTTTCCATTGGAGGAGACGGCACTCTGCTTGGGATTTGCCGAAGACTATACGAAAGGGACATACCGGTGTGCGGCATTAATATCGGCACGTTTGGCTTTTTGGCTGATATTGAGTTGCCCGAGCTTGAGAGCAAGCTGGAAAAAATCATCAAAGGTCAATACTACATTGAGGAGCGTATGCTTGTCTCCGGATTTGTCAAAAGCGGACATGACGATGAAAGATTTTTAGGACATGCCATAAATGATGTCGTCGTCACGGGCGGCATTGCAAGAATGATACATCTTGACCTCACTGTTGATAATTGCCGCGTGATGGACTATAAAGCGGATGGCATTATAGTCTCAACGGCGACCGGCTCAACGGCTTACTCGCTTTCGGCAGGAGGCCCCCTTATCAATCCCAAGATAAAGGTTTTGCTCGTTACGCCGATATGCCCGCATACGTTTAACGCCAGGCCTATGGTAATAGACGAGAATGATGAAGTGAGAGTTCATGTGATGGCCACGCATCAGGAAATTGTAGTGACATTTGACGGGCAGGAAAGCTTTCATCTTCAGCCCGATGATGATGTAGTGGTAAGAAAGGCTCCGCTTCCTGCCAAAATTGTTAAATTCGATGACAAGAATTACTATCAGACAATACGAACGAAGTTATTGTATAATTCTTAAGAGCTGAGGGATGATGCAATGAAAAAGATGGCACGTCAGGCGATTATAAAAGAAATAATAGAAAGCAGCCTAATCGAGACCCAGGAAGATCTTGCGTCATCTCTTAGGAAACGCCATATAGACGTGACTCAGGCAACGGTGTCCCGTGATATAAAGGAAATGATGCTCATCAAGGTTCCCGCAGGAGACGGGAGCTACAGGTACGCTTTTCCGAATGAAAAATCTTTGGCGTTCTCACGGGAGCGAATGGCTCGCATGATGGAAGACGCGGTCATTGGCATTGATTACAGCGAGAATATTATTGTGCTGAAGACGTTGCCGGGTACTGCCAATGCGGTTGCCTCCACCATAGACGGTGTAAGATGGCCCGAGATTATTGGGACTGTGGCCGGAGATGACAATATACTCGTCGTCGTGAAGCCGAAGCGCGTCACGGAACAAATAGCAAAAAAAATCGAGGGCATGATAAGCAGAGGTGAATGATATGCTGAAAACGCTGACGGTGTGGAATTTTGCGCTTTTGGAGCACGTAGAGATTGAGTTCGGGAATGGGCTCAATATATTGACGGGCGAGACAGGCGCAGGAAAATCCATACTCATTGATGCTCTTGGAGCTGTTCTTGGCGCTCGCCTCTCCAGTGAAGCGATTCGCACCGGATGCGACTGGCTTCGTGTTGAGGCGATTTTTGATATTGCAAATGAGTCGGAGCTTCACGAACTGCTGTCGGAAGAAGCTATTGACGATGAAAATGATGATCTGATAATAACGCGTCAGATCACGACAAAAGGCAGAAGCGCCATTCTTGTGAATGGCTGTCATGTGACGCTTGCCATATTAAAAAAGATTGGCGAGTATCTGGTTGACATCCATGGGCAGCATGAAAATCTTGCTTTATTGAAGACGGAAAATCAATTCGCGCTGCTCGACGGGAGCGATGAGGCAATTCAGGAAATCAAGAATAATTATGCGATAGATTATAGTGAAACGCAGGAGATACGAAAATTACTTGAAAGCAAAAAAAATGCAGCGCAAAACAGCATGGAACGAATTGACATGCTGAAATGGCAGGAGCAGGAAATTGAAAATGCGAAACTGCAAAAGGGCGAGGATATTGAACTTGAGGAAAAAATAAGAAAATTATCAAATTCTGAAAAAATCTCGGAAAACATCGGGAAAGCATATGATTTATTTGAGGGAACCGATGAGACCGATGGCATTTTAAGTATGACGGCTCAAGCCAAGAACCATATAGAAGCCATGAGCAGATATGACAAATCTCTTGATGAGTCGATTCCGATGATCGAAAATGCCATTTGTGAGCTTAAAGAGGCATTTTATAATATTCGCGACTATCAGGAAACACTTGATTTTGATGAAGGAATGCTCGACAATCTGCAAGGGCGCATGGAAACCATCGACAGGCTAAAGAAAAAATACGGCAATACACTGGATGAGGTTTTATCTTATCATGATAAGATAAAGGAGGAGATAGCCTCTTTTGAAAATTATGATAATGATATTGAGCAAATTGAAGAAAAATTGGACAAGAAACAAAAAGAAACTGAGAAGGAAGCTGAAAAACTCAGCGCGGCCAGACATGACGCCGCAAAAAGACTTGAAAATGAAATCGGGAAGCAGATAGTCGCTCTTGGTATGCCGGACGCAAGAATTGCTTTTTCGCTTGAGGATGTGCCGCTGACGAGCAACGGGAAGGACAGCCTCACGATATTATTCACTGCCAATGTCGGCGAGGAGGCAAGACCGCTGTCAAAGGTGGCGTCGGGAGGCGAGCTGTCGCGCATAGCTTTGGCGATAAAGACAGTAGCCGCGAGTGACGGCTCGATGGCCGGGAGCATGGTTTTTGACGAAATAGATACCGGCATCGGCGGTCGAACTGCGCAGATGGTGGCGGAGAGAATAGTCAGCGTATCACAGTACAAGCAGGTTTTGTGTATTACCCATCTCCCGCAGATTGCCTCAATGGCTGATTGTCATTTTTATCTTTCAAAAGTGTCTGATGGAGGCAAGACATCGACGAATGTCAGCAGACTGTCGGGAGAGGAACGCGCAAGGGAAATCGCGCGCATGGCGTCTGGAGCGGACGCGACGGAGGCGGCACTTTTGAATGCGAATGAGATGATTGATAATGCCGAGGCAAAGAAAAAAGAATTGAGAGGACTAGCAGGATAATGTATGAGAATTTGATTGAAAAGAAAATAGACAGCAGAAGCATATATGACGGCAAACTGCTGCACGTCAAGATTGACTCGGTGCTGTTGCCTAATGGAGATAAAGCCACTCGCGAATGGGTAAAGCATCCGGGGGCATCGGCTGTGATTCCTGTGCTGCCCGACGGCAATATAATACTCGTAAGGCAGTATCGCTACCCTGTAGAAAGCGTGACACTGGAAATACCCGCGGGCAAACTGGACGTTGCGGGAGAGGATCCGCTTGAATGTGCACGGAGAGAGCTAAGCGAGGAAACAGGGTACACTGCCGCCGAGTATGAAAAACTCATTTCAATCGCGACGACGGTGGGCTTCTCCAATGAGTGGATTCACATCTTTGCCGCGCGCGGACTAAAAGCAGGCGAGCAGCATCCCGATGACGATGAATTTATAAATGTCGAAAAGATGTCGCTCGTCGATGCACATTCACTTGTAATGGAGAATAAAATAATTGATGCTAAAACGATAGTGGCAATCATGATGCTGTATGAGAAATTGAAATTGAGGTAATGAATTGAATAAAAATGTGCCTGTGAAAAAAGGGCAAAAATATGACATGGTGATTGAGCGCCTTGGCAGCAATGGCGAGGGCATCGCTCATGTCTCCGGGTTCACGGTTTTTGTCGAGGGCGCTTTGCCCGGCGAAGCAATAAAAGCCGAAGTAACGACTGTCAAAAAAAATTATGCTGCTGCGAAAGTTTTGGATTGGAATAATACAAGCAGTGACCGCGTTGAGCCTAAATGCCCGATTTATGATAAATGCGGCGGTTGCAATTTGCAGCATATATCGTATGAGGCTCAGCTTGACTTCAAGCGTCGGCAGGTAATCGATGCCATAGTCCATATCGGGGGATTAAAAGATATTTTTGTGGAAAAGACTATCGCCGCAAAAAATCCTTGGAATTACAGAAACAAAATGCAGTTCCCGGTCGGAAATAAAAACGGGATAATCGAAATTGGCTGCTTTGCGCGTGGAACGCATGACATTATCACCACGGACGAGTGCTTTATCCAAGATGAAGTGAACAATAAAATAATGCAGGCAATGCATGAGGCAATAAATAAATATCATGTTCCGGTTTACGATGAAGACAGTCACAAAGGTATTTTGCGCCATGTGGTGGGAAGGGTAACATTAAAAGGTGAGGCTATGGTCACCTTGGTAACGGCGAAAAATGATTTGCCGCGCGCCAAAGAAATCGGATTGTTCCTGCGCAAAAAAGTCCCATCTGTGATAAGCATACAACAAAACATACAAACATATCATAACAATGTCATCATGGGGCGTGAAACAAAAGTCTTATGGGGCAAGCAGACAATAATGGATAAAATTGGAACGCTGGAATTTCATATTTCGCCGCGTTCGTTTTTTCAGGTCAATACGGAACAGGCTGAGATTCTGTATGACAAGGTACGCGAATTCATAAGTCTGACCGGCAATGAGACCGTCATAGATGCCTATTGCGGTACCGGAACGATAGCCCTTTACCTTGCCCGTCATGCCCGCAAAGTCTATGGAATCGAGATAGTAAGTCCCGCCATATCTGACGCAAAGAAAAATGCACGCGACAACAATATAAAAAATGCGGAATTTATTGTTGGCGATGCGACAAAGATAATTCCGAGACTATACAAAGAGGGAATTCGGGCCGACGCGGTAGTGGTGGATCCTCCAAGAGCAGGCTGCACCGTGGAAGTGCTGCAAGCCTTTGCGGCGATGAAGCCCGGAAGGATAGTGTATGTTTCATGCAATCCTGCCACTTTGGCGCGGGACATGGCGATACTGGATAAGATTGGCTACAAAGCAGAAAAAGTCCAGCCGGTTGACATGTTCCCGCAAACGAGCCATGTTGAAACAGTGAGCTTGATTTTACCTAAAATGCTGTGATTTAGGCAAAAATTAAATGAGACTTATTAAGTGGGAGTTTTAGACTCCCACTTAATCTAGTCGAATTTATCCATTGCCTTATGGGCGCTTATCTCCCGCTTAAGAAGCGGGAGTTTTAGCGCCAGTTAGCATCGGATAAAACTGCATCTCGTTATTTTTCCGACGGACTTCCTACGGTGGATTCTTCCCGTAGGAAGTTTTTTGTTGCGTTTTCAAAAATTGTGACGGACGCATAAATGAGCAGACGGCGCGGAGTTACATGAGAATGTACCGGGATGCCAACCATTTGCCGCCAAAGCAGGGGCGAATAGCCATGGGCGTGCTGTCGCTCTGATTGATGGGAGTCGATAGGTTCTTGAGCTGTGTGTCTCGCCTTTCTTATAGCTGCGCCCATGCCATTTCTCGGCGAATTTTTTTGCCGTCGATTTTTGCTCCGATTCTTTCATTGCTTGTCTTAAAAGAATTATGTTTTCATTATATCGTATAATTGTTATGGATAGATAAAAGAGATGTGATATAATCAGTACCGGACATGAAAATGTGAACGGAGGATTACTGTGCGGAGAGATGATAATATTCTGACGCTTGCAATCGAATCGAGTTGCGATGAGACTGCTGCGGCTGTTCTTCGGGGCGAGCGCGAGCTGCTTTCAAATATAATTTCCACTCAGATACCAATACATCAGAAATTTGGGGGCGTGGTGCCTGAGATTGCATCGCGCAATCATATCGTGAATGTTATGCCCGTTATTGATGAGGCGATACGCGCGGCGAATGTCGGACTGCCCGATATAGGCCAAGTCGCGGTGACGTATGGCCCCGGTCTTGTGGGCGCGCTGCTTGTCGGGCTGTCGGCGGCCAAGGCTCTTGCGTTTGCCCTCGATGTGCCGCTGATTGGTGTCAATCATCTTGAAGGTCATATTTTTGCAAATTTTTTGAGCGCGGCGGAGTTGGAGCCTCCTTTTATGGCGCTCGTGGTATCGGGGGGACACACCGCCCTCGTGCATGTCAAGGATTATAATAATTTCCGCATGATGGGGCAGACCCGTGACGATGCCGCGGGCGAGGCGTTCGACAAGGTGGCTCGCGTGATGGGGTTGCCCTATCCTGGAGGCCCCGAGATTGACAGGCTTGCCAAGGAGGGCAATCCCGAGGCGGTAGATTTCCCACGGGCGCTTTCCGAGAAGGGGAATTATGAGTTCAGTTTCAGCGGGCTGAAGTCTGCCGTGCTGAATTATCTTAACGCGCAAAGGATGAAGCATGCTGAGATAAATAAAGCCGATGTCGCCGCATCTTTTCAGAGGGCCGTCATTGACGTGCTGACAGAGAAGGCTATCGACGCCATGAGGAAGACGAAGCTCGACACGCTGGTGCTGGCCGGCGGCGTCGCGGCAAATTCTGGGCTGGAGGATAGGCTTCGCAAAGCAGCGGAAGAAAACGGTTTGAATTTTTATTATCCGAGCAAGAGTCTCTGCACGGACAATGCGGCGATGATTGCCTGCCGAGGATATTACATGTCAATGGCGGGAGAGGTTTCAAATCTTTATCTTAATGCCGTGCCGAATTTGGGGCTCACGGACGTTGGTGGATGAAATGACGCGGGATGGCATTGCGGATATTTGCCGAAGTAATACGTCTCTTTCCGCTATGGAATCTGAAAGCCTCAGGAGATTTGGAGTCATATTGCCTTTCATATCCGATCTTGCGCAGGCTCAGGCCAGTCTCTATGCCATAGCGAGGGATGACTCGTGTTTTGTGGTGCTGGCTCACGCGGTGCCGCGCACATCATTTGTGGACAATATTCTGGCAGCGGCGGGGGAGGTGATACCCCGTCGGGAGGAGCCGCTGATTGAGCGCACTTTTGAGACGGGACATCCTCAGAATGGATGGCGAGAAACTGAAACGGGCGCGGCTGATTTTGAAATGTTCACGCTGCCGGTCTTTGATCCTTTCAATGATGCGCTTATCGCGGTTATCAGTATTGAGCGAGCGGGCGATCGTGACGCGGCGGGGTATCGCGTTGATGAGCCGCTGAGGACATCCCGCATCATTTTGGATAATGCTCATGGCGATGACTGGGGCGAGATGCTTTATCCCATTTCCTCGAATGATGGCATTATCATAGCCGACGGATATGACAGAATCATATATGCGAATGATGCGGCGCTGCATATATGCAGGGTGCTTGGCGTGCTCAATCCCGTGGGCTTGTCGCTTTTCGACCGCGCTCTCATAAGTCATGTCACTCGCGAGACCGTATCAAAAGAGCGGCCGCATGAGAGGGAGGTGGTCGCGGGGGGGCTCGTGCTGCTTCAGCGATATGTGAGGATAGCGGCGGGCGGCGAGACGCTCCGCACCATCGTGATTGTGCGGGACATCACCGAGATCCGTGAGAAGGAACGCGAGATTCGTGTGAAGTCTGCCGTCATAAAGGAAATACATCATCGCGTGAAAAACAATCTTCAGACGATAGCCAGTCTCCTGAGGCTTCAGGCTCGACGCTCGAACGACAATAATGTGAGGGCGGCGCTCGCGGAGGCGGTAAACAGGATACTCAGCATATCGGTGGTTCATGAGTTTCTTTCCGAGGAGAGCACGGCTAAAATCAATGTGAAGAAAATAGCGGCCGATATTCTTGAAATGCTGCGCCCGATGATGCTGGCAAATGATTTCAAGCTCACAAAAAATTTTTCGGGTGATGATATTATTTTGTCGGCTGAAAGGGGGACGAATATCGCCCTTGTCATCAATGAGCTGATTGCAAATTCGATTGAGCATGGCTTTGCCGGGCGCAGCAGCGGAACGATTGGCCTTGATGTCAGCGCGAATGATGATGGATATATGATTGAATTGTGGGACGACGGTGAGGGATTGCCAAGCGATTTTGACCTCAATAATTCACATTCGCTCGGCATATCAATAGTTAGAATGTTGGTGGAGGACATGGGCGGTACTTTCGCGATCGAAGGGGGAAAGCTTGGCGCTCATGCGAAAATAACGATTACTCGTGACGATGGCAGGGGAGGTGGTGACTGAAGATGAAGCCGCTCAAGGTGGTAATTGCAGATAACGAGTCCATCATCAGGATGGATTTGAGGGAAATGCTCAAAGAGGCAGGGCATGAGGTGGTAGGCGAGGCTGTTGACGGGAAAAGGGCTGTCGAGCTGACGAGGAAATATCGTCCCGACCTCGTCATCATGGATATCAAGATGCCCGTGATGGACGGCATAACGGCCGCGCGTCAGATTGCAAGCGACGGCACGGCCCCGGTTTTATTGCTTACGGCTTTCAGTCAGGAGGACATCGTCGAGCAGGCGAAGGACTCCGGGGTTCTCGCGTATCTCGTGAAGCCGGTGAACGAGGCGAGCCTTTTCCCTGCCATCGAGATTGCTTTGTCGAGATGGCATGAGATGAAAGAGTTGGAGAATGAATTGCGTGAGGCGCAGGATTCTCTTGAGGCGAGAAAGACGCTCGACAGGGCAAAGGGGGTGCTCATGAGTACCTATGGCATCACGGAGAGCGAGGCGTATCGCCGAATACAGCGGTACAGCATGATGAAGCGCAAGACAATAAAGGAAGTTGCCGAGGCGATAGTGAGGAGCGGGGTAAAAAAGAAAAAGTGATGCGGCTCGTTTTAGGTGAGAGCATGAAAGGGGCATTGTTATGGACGCGAATGTTAAAAAGCTGGTCGATATTTTGCGCGACAGCAAAAAGATAGTTTTCTTTGGCGGCGCGGGCGTGTCTACCGAGTCCGGCATACCGGATTTTCGCAGCGCGAATGGCATTTACAATGAAAAGCTGGGGATGAATCTCTCCCCCGAGCAGCTGGTCTCCCACACTTATTTTGAAAAATATCCAAAGGATTTTTTCGAGTTTTATCGTGATAAGCTCGTTTATCCCGATGCGAAGCCGAACGGGTGCCATGTTGCATTGGCAAAGCTGGAGCGGATGGGAAAACTCTCGGCCATTGTCACGCAGAATATTGATGGGCTTCATCAGGCGGCAGGCGCGGAAAATGTGTATGAGCTTCATGGCTCGGTGCTCAGAAATTATTGCCTAGGGTGCGGAGCGAAATATGATGCGGCGTTTGTCATGGACGCCGCGCCCGATGTGCCGAAGTGCCCCAAGTGCGGGGGGACGGTTCGCCCCGACGTGGTGCTGTATGAGGAGGCGCTGGACGGCGAAGTGATCCAGGACAGCATTGATGCGATTGAGACAGCCGACACGCTGATCATTGGCGGGACATCGCTCGTCGTGTACCCCGCCGCTGGGTTCATCCGATATTTTGCGGGCAAGCATCTCGTGGTTATAAATAAGAGTGAGACGCGGGCGGACAGCAAGGCGGAGCTCGTGATTCGCGCGCCTATCGGGGAGATCATGAGCGAGGCGGTTGACGCGCTTTGATGACAGGCGAGGGGATAAAAGTGAAGAAATTTATATTGGCGGCTTCGGTCGCATTGCTGCTTCTGGGAGTTTACATGGGGCAGCCGCGAAATGTCATGAACAAGGCTATACATATTTGCATGGAGTGCATAGGCATAGGATAAATGAGTAAATATAAACGTCATATCTTTCAATTTATTGCTACATTCATTTATAATCCTCACGTCGCTAATCTCGTGTCGGGCAAGATTTATCGCGGCATGACAAAATCCGTGTGCGTGCCGGGGCTTAACTGCTATTCATGCCCCGCGGCGATGGGGGCGTGTCCCGTTGGCTCGTTCCAAAGCTTTTTGGCGGGGTTTGCTCCGAAATTTCCTGCATATGTCATCGGATTGACGGCGCTTTTCGGGCTCGCGCTGGGGAGAATGATATGCGGATGGGGATGCCCGTTTGGCGCTCTCCAAGAAATGGTTTATAAGATACCTTCTCCTAAAATCGGAAAGTCGGGCATGACCTTTAAGCTCTCAAAGATGAAATATGTAATTGCGCTGCTGTTCGTGATCGTGCTGCCTTTGATATTTTGGAAGGCGACCGGCATAGGCGTTACGACTTTCTGCAAATTTATTTGTCCGGCGGGAACTGTTGAGGGGGCCGTCCCGCTTTTCATCGCGAATGAAAAATTGCGGGCGGCGGCAGGATATATAACGGCGTGGAAATTCTTTCTGCTGGCTTTGAT
>JAFTAB010000172.1 GCA_017458745.1 Schwartzia sp. (in: firmicutes)
GAAGCCCTCGACGCCAGCAGAAAATACCTTACCTACACGCTGGTATCAGGGCAACTTTTTTTAGCCGGTACAGTCGGTGTCTACTGCATAAGCGGAACTATGGATTTTAAGGCGGGCGGATTTCTTTCATTAGAAATGGCTCCAGTGTGGGTACTTCAGACACTATTCATTTTAATGATCATGGCTGGCAGCGTTAAGGCTGCTGTAATGCCTCTTCATGGATGGCTTCCGGCCGCAATGGTTGCACCGACACCTGTCAGCGCACTGCTTCATGCTGTCGCTGTCGTAAAAACCGGTGCTTTTGCCGTGCTTCGCATCATTGGATTCGTATTTGGTCCCGCGTTGCTTTCCAAGATTGGAATGGCAGACCTTCTGGCTTGGTGCGCGGCCGCCACGATAATAATCAGTTCCTTTATTGCGCTGAAGCAGGATAATTTAAAACGCCGTCTCGCCTACTCAACAATCGGTCAATTAAGTTACATCGTGCTCGGCGGCGCTCTTCTCGCCCCGCTTGCTATCAAAGGCGCATATCTCCATCTAGTCGCGCACGCGCTCATGAAAATAACATTGTTCATGTGCGCGGGATGTATAATAGTAAGAACCCATCTCCATGATATAAGTGAAATGAATGGTCTGGGGCATCGCATGCCTGTCACCATGGGATGCTTTGCCATAGCTTCTTTGGGCATTGCCGGAACGCCGTTCATCATAGGCTTTATCAGCAAATGGAATTTGGCAATGGGCGCAATGCAGGCCGGAAAGCCTTTATTTGTTGTTGTCTGGGTCGCATCGGCAATGCTCGCAATAGCTTACTTGATGCCTGTCGTGAGAATGGCTTTTTTCAAGCCGGCTCCGGTTGATGACCCTAGGCATTACGGGTCAATAAGCTATCTCATGCTGATACCAATATGTTTCACGACAATCCTCGCTGTCGTGCTTGGATGTGATCCAGAGCTCTTCCCTCCTGACTTTTATCAATTAGCGACAATAGTGTCTGAAACGGTTTGCGCCGGCTTTGGAGGTGGATGGCAATGATTGATTTGATTGTTGATAAAAAGAAGCGATATAAAGTTATGCTGGCTTCATTTGTCATAGCAGCCATGTGCTTGGCGTTAAGTTTTGCATGTGGCGTTTACAATGAACCGGCGCATGAAATATTGGAAAAGCCATTCGCCATATTTGCTTTTGGCTTTATCGGCTGCTGGATATTGATTATCATGGCAAAAATCATAATGACACCATTGCTTCAAAGGGACGAGGAATATTACCAAAAAGGAGATGACGATCAAGATGTTTGAGAATTTTCATCCTGGCTTCGTTTTCTTTCTGGTTGGATTTTTCGCTTGTGTTTTGACCCCAAAGCTGCGAAAGATGATGCTGGCTTGCGGACCTTTTTTGGCGCTTATCGCTATTTTCAATCTTTTACCCGGAACTGTAAAAGATTTTACTTTTCTTGTGGACTGGACAAGCCATTATATGTATGTTGACGGGCTAAGCTGGATTTTCGCTTTCATATTCTGTATAATGGGCTGCATTGGCGGAGTATTCAGCTGCCATAACGACAGCTCGTTAGAAGCCATCTGCAGCATGGGGTATGTCGGTGCTTCTATAAGCGTTGCCCTTGCTCATGATTGGATAACCTTCTTGTTCTTTTGGGAACTCATGGCCGCCACATCTCTTTTCCTCGTGTGGAATGATCCTCGCCCGACCTCCCGCGGCGCCGGCACACGATATATACTGATGCACACTTTGAGCGGCAATTTCGTCCTCTTTGGAGTTATTTTTAAGCTTGTCAGCGGTGATTATCTTGTTCATAACCTCGTCGCAGGGCCGCATGACACAGCTTTTTGGCTTATACTGATAGGCGTATGCATAAATGCCGCCGTTGTGCCTTTGCACGCATGGCTTGTTGACGCCTACCCGTCAGCCACGATTACCGGCAGCGTATTCATGAGCTCATATACGACCAAGGTCGCCGTATATGCTTTGCTCCGCATTTTCGGAGGCACCGAGCTGCTGATAGGGGCAGGCGTGGTGATGGCTTTATATGGCGCACTATACGCCGTAATGGAAAACGATATGCTCAAACTCCTGTCATATCATATAGTGAGTCAGGTCGGTTATATGGTAGCAGGAGCCGGCATCGGAACAGTCATGAGCATGAACGGTGCCACAGCTCATGCTTTCAGCGATATACTTTTCAAATCACTCCTTTTCATGTGCTGCGATGCCATCATCTTTGCGACGGGCATAAGAAAAATCAATCAACTTGGCGGCATGGCAAAAAGATACAGAACTGTATTTATCTGCTTTATAGTCGGGGCATTTTCTATCTCAGGAATCCCGCTTTTTAACGGCTTTATCAGCAAGACGATGACCATATATGCGGCCGGAGAGGCGGGCTTAATGTGGACCTCTATTCTTCTTGAGCTTGCCAGTGTTGGTACTTTGCTATCAATTTGCTTCAAAATGCTCTACTTCATATTCCTTGCACCTGACAAGGGGATGGCTCCCGAGTTACGTCCTATTCCCGCGAACATGAAGGTCGGAATGATAATGGGCGCAGTTTGCTGCACGTTGTTCGGTTCATTTCCCAATCTTTTGTATCAGTACCTTCCGTTTGGTCCGGTTCTGTATCAGCCTTACACTATCGCCCGCGTAAGTGCGATGTTCCAGATGGCTTTCATGGCACTGATACCCTTCCTGACTTTTCTGCCAAGAATGGAACCGCATACAGCCTTGTCACTTGACACGGATTGGTTCTATCGACGCCCGCTGAAAAGCCTTTTCCGTGGAATATCAAATCTCTGCATAAGCTCGTGTCATAGCTTGGGACACGCTTGGGCGGTTGGCGTTCACCAATTCATGAATGTGTGCAACAATCCGATGGAGCTAATGGACGCGAGACCATTCCATGTAAAAAAACATTACAGTCCTGATAATTACCGAACAAGCATCGCCGATACTGTCATGATTATTCTCACGACACTTTTTATATGTATTTTCTATTTCCAAACAATCGGATAAAATGAGACTATAAATAATAATATGTGGTACTTAAATTAAAAATAGAACAGGTTTCGGCTTTTGCCTTAACCTGTTCTATAAATATTTTATAATTGAATCGAGGCAACGATATATGAAATATGCTGCAAAATTATTTCTACTTTTTACATTATGCCTATTTTTATCAGATACGGCTTTTGCTTCAGATACCCAGCCGTCAGTAATCTCGATAAATGGCAATGGCTCAGTTCAAGGAGCACCCGATACAGCGACAATATCACTGGGAGTCATTACCCGAGCCCAAACGGCATCCGAGGCACAAAATGATAATGCGCTCGCCACAAGAAAAGTTCGTGATGCTCTTTTTGCTTTTGGCATTTCAAAAAGTGACATTCAGACTCAAAACTTTAATTTTCATACTGAATTTGGTCGTTCAAACGACAATTCCAACGAAGTCATAGGCTACGTTGTCTCAAACACAATTCTCATAAAAACACATGATGTCACGTCAATAGGTGAAATCATTGATATCGCATTAAGCAATGGTGCAAATACTATCAATTCATTAAATTTCTTGATAAAGGATACAACAGATCTGCGCAATACAGCTCTGAAAGAGGCAATAAAAGATGCCAAAGACAAAGCAGAAATAATAGCAAAAGCACTTGGCAAAAAAATTATCGGTATACAAAGTGTAACAGAAAATACTAACATGTTTCAGCCGCGTAATGCCGAAATGATGCTCATGGCAACCGGCAAGGCAATGGATTCCACGCCGATTGAAGCAGGGACATTGACTCTTACAGCCGATGTTCATATTGATTTTATTATTGAAAATTGAGGAGGATGGCTATAAATGCAAAAGCCTCGTCTCCCTGCGATAGAATATATACGCGGTATATCTATGCTTGGCGTCATAGGCATTCATGTCGGCTCAGAATACCTCATGAACCCCACACCAAACCTTCACCTTGTTGCCCTGTTTGAGATTGCCACGCGTTTTTCCGTGCCAATCTTTTTTTTCATATCGGCTTTTGGCCTTTTTTATAATATGGATCTCAAAAAGCCGTTTTCTTACAGGGATTTTCTTCGTCGCCGTTTCCGCACAGTATTAGTTCCCTATATTGCATGGTCGGCATTTTATATCCTTCACTACACATTCCTGTATAGGGATACAATGCTGCTTAATGTCAAAGAAATATTGAAATACTTATTCTTTGGCTTTGCAAGCTATCAACTTTATTTTATGGTGATTTTGCTTTGGTTTTATCTTTTAATGCCGTTATGGATTGCCATAATACGACGCGTCACGCCTGCAAACCTGACTCTGATATTGATATTCCAGATAGTATTTAATTACTGGTCAAGCTTCATTTTTAATCCATACGGAATAGAAAATAAATACCTAAATGCGCTGATGGTAAACAGACTTAATTATTGGGTTCTGCATTATATTTTCATTTTCATATTGGGCGGATGGCTGGCAATAAATATAAAATCATTTCTAAAATTTTTAAAAACAAATCAATGCAAAATTACCCTTTTCTTTTTGGGGTCGCTCGCTTCAATATTATGTTATTACTATTGGCTGATTTCATTCCGACATTATACTCCTATTCAAGCCATAAACACCGCGCACCAGCTATGCCCTGCCGGAGTGGTATATACTATTGGCGCTTCAATATTTTTGTTTATGATATTTACCGAGCAGCATTACCCTGAATGTATGAATAAGATTTTCTCTTTTTTGGGTCGTCACTCTTATTTTGCTTATCTGGCTCATCCCCTTGCCATAACTTATCTTGACAGAATCGTTGCCAGGATGGGACTTGTGATGAATGCGCCGCTTGCCATAATGTTTTACATCGCGACTGCCACGCTCGCAGTCACAGCAGCTTCATTGACAAGAAAAATCGGAGATAAAATTCCAATCATCAATAAACTCACCATAGGTGTTTATAAAGATTAGGCGATAAAATGGTGCGATGAAATGTCTTGCGGGTGGGGTACACGCATGGTAAAATTGTAGCCATGAATTATGATAATTGCAGTTGCTGCAAGAAACAAATATCAAACGCATAAAGCCGTATATTTTCTTGGGGCTTTTGCAGGAAAGGAGCCGATGTTTTTATGAAAAAGTGGCGCAGCCTGATCTTGGCATTTTGTCTCCTCCTCTCGTTCGCGTTGCCGGTCAACGCGGAGAAGAGCGATTGGTCGGACAAAGCCTATGACTTTTCAAAGGTGCAACGCGTCCTGATTTACGACGTGAACGTCGACGCAGTATCGAAGCTCGCCGATGACCTCGAAATAAAGCTGATTCAGGAGGAATATCTGAAAACCGCTTCCAAGCCGAAATATCGGATGCTCCGTCCGGACAAGGCGGAACAGCTGTCGCCGGGCGCGCCGAATCTTGCCGCCGACCTCTATGTGACGACTGAGCTTTTGCAGTGGAACGACGGCTACTATATCAGACCGGAATACACGTCATGGGAAACGCGAACGGAGAAACGCGAGAAAAAACACAGGGACGGCTCCACAACGACGGAAACCTATACCGTCAACGTCCCAGTGTTCCATCCGGCGCAAACCATTTATACGTCCACCGTCAGGGTGCGCTTCAAGGTCTATGATTCCAAGACGGGAAACTGCGTCATGGAACGGGACGAGCGTAGGGAGCGCGACGATTCCAGACACGGACAGCAAGGCATCTTCGGGCGAATCAGCAAGTCCTTTTTTGACGACCTTGGCACGAAGCTGAAACTGGAAGAAGAATAAGAGGCATGGAACCAGTGTTGAATTTCTGAACATACGATTATTTACAAGCGAAAAGCTATAAAGCCCTCCTGCGAAATGCAGGAGGGCTTTTGCTATGTCTCGGCTATACGCCGCTTCCGCCGCTTCAAAGCTTTTTACTTTGGCTCCTTCTTTGACTGATAAGAGGATTTCATCGTCTTGCGTGCCCCTGCCATGATTGAGGCGAAATAATGCGCCCCCTTCTAGGCGGCAGTTGGGTTATATCTTTTCTTCATCCTGAAGGAACTTCGCAGGGTCTATCTTCATGCGCAGCAATAGCGGAATGAGTTTCATATCTTCTAAAACGCCGGTCACCGTGTCTGGCGGGCAATCATTCAAATCGATATCGAAGGGGTGCGGCAGAACATTCCCATTCATGTCGCCGAAAACACAAATCAACGGGGTGCGCGTGCGACCGAACTCACTCTTTTTCACAATGGCATAGCCCATGGTCGTTTCTATGACAGTACCGACGGGATATATAGCAACATTGTCGAAGAACAATTTCAGCAGGGATTCGTCAAACTGCCCCGGAGAGCATTTCATCATGATATTGTGCGCGATATGTGGCTTGTAGGCCGGTTTATATGAGCGACAGCTGGTAAGCGCATCGTAAACATCCGCGATGGCGACTATCCGGGCAAGTTTATGTATCCTCTCCCCCTTGATATGTCCCGGATAACCGCGCCCATCCATGTGTTCATGATGTTGTTCCGCGATAAGTGAATAGATGGTAGCGGATGGTGATGTCAGCTCGCGTATCTTCGCGCGCCCCGCGTCCGGGTGCATCTGCATGATGCTAAATTCGCTTTGAGAAAGACGTCCCGGTTTCGTAAGGATTTCTGTGGGGATGCTTATCTTTCCAATGTCATGCAGCAGACTTCCCATGATGAGATCCAGCATACTTTCCCTAGGCAAATTGCAAAGTGCTCCAAGCATCGCGGAAAGCACAGCCACATTCACGCTGTGCGCAAAGGTGTAGTCGTCGTGCATGCGCAAGTCGGTGAGCTGAACAAGATTGGAGCGATTGGACAGAATATCCAAAAGGATATTCTCAGAGACGCCCTCCAACAAATTTGTGTTGAGTTCTCCTTTTTCCTCCAGAGCATGATATGTATCGTACAGTTTATTGATAGCATCGACGCGAGTTTTTTCCTGAATGATATCGTCCGGCGGCAAGATAGAATAATTTGGATTCATTGATGTTACCGTGAGATTTTTAACACCAATTTTTTTCAAACGGCTAATATATTTTTCCGTTACCGCCGTGCCTCGAGTGAGATAGCTTACGCCTTGTCGATTGTAAATGCTCTGCGCCGTGACCATGCCGGGACGTAGTTTTTGAATCGGTAGATTTATCATTATTCCACCTTCAATTAATCAAAATGAAGCGCATAAAATGAGACTTATTCAGTTGGAGTTTTATACTCCAACTGAATAACCATACTCATCGGATATAATTAGTTTTACTTTGTATTATACCACAAATGACTTGTAAAATAAACTTTGCAACGCTAATGGCCGTTAGGAATTTATGATTTCTAGCGGCTATTTGCACGATATAATAAAAGCCTCATCTTTTTCAAGCAAGGGCCGCGCAATGAAAAAATCAGAGCAAAATACGGCGGCGGCATAATGAGCTTGCAGCGCAAGTGTAGCCTGCGTAGCAGGCGTATATTCGGTCAAAAATCATCTTGCAACCTTACCATACCAAATAAAAAAATCTCAGCCGAAATTCGACTGAGATTTTTCATTAAGGGTTAAATCATATTCTTACGATATGCGTCGTAAAGCTTTTTCAGTTCCTCCATCTTGTCGTACATTTCAACCTGCAGGCCGGATGCAGTTGCAAAATCTCCTGCATTGAGCGCATTAATCAGCAATGTAAACAGCGATTTCTTGTCAATGCTGTCCTTGGCAAGTGATGAGCGTATCCCGCTGATCTTCGTCCAGTTGTATGAGTCCTGATCGGTGACGTTATCAGCATCAATTTCTTTCGTGGCACGGACAATATCACGATTTTCGGGAATTATTCGGCTTATGAGCTCGGTCTTCCAGCGGAGCAGCGCGCCCTCAGCGAATGACTTCAGAATCTTATCGGAAAGCGCACCGCCTGCTGTGATGACGGCTTTCTTTTCGGGATATGTATTGAGGTTTTCCATGTTCTCGAATACAGTGGCGGGCGGAGCTCCAAAGAGACGGTCGCGTTCCTCCTCTGTGTAATCCTCAAAAACATCCTCCTCGCTTCTATAGGCACGATTCTTTTCGAGATAAAATCCTTTATCCCCTGGCTTCTTGGAAAGCTCATCAAGAAGCTCGCCCGTTGATTTTTTGATTGATGCCTTTATGCCGTCAAGAGCCGCCGAGTAAATAGCCGCTAGAGCAATATATGTATTAGTGTATGGATTGCAAGCGCGCAATTCAAAGCGGGTTGCCAGCGGATTTTCCGCGTCACGGACAAGTCCGGCAAGAATCGTTCTGTTGCGGGAAGGAATCTCGGGCGAATGTCCGAGCGAGGTCACTATGCAGACGGGAGCCTCAAAGCCCGGCTTCAATCTGTTGAGTGAATCATTCGTCGCAGAAATAAGCGGATTTATTACCTCATAGTTTTTGAGCAATCCCATGATTGCGCCATATCCAATTGCGCTCAAATAATCTTTTTTCATGTCCTGTGGAGCGAAAAGATTAATAAGCTTACCATCCTTCATCTTGGCGGCCATGCCAAAATGAGTATGCTCGCCATTGCCCGCAAGCCCAATCATCGGTTTTGCCTTGAAATTCACTTCAAGACCGTTTTCACGGAATATCTCCTTGACAACGGTTCGCACGAGAAGCTCATTATCTGCTGCCTGAAGCGCATCATCGAAACGCCAGTCCATCTCAAGCTGCTCGCAGACGTGCGATGTCTGCCCCGCCTCGTTGATGTGAGCCTTAAGCCCGCCTACCTCCTTGTGCCCCATCTCAACATCCAGTCCGTATTTTTCGACAAGAAGCACGCTCTGCTCCAAAGCGGTTCTCACCGCGCCGCGGGTTCTCTGCCAATATTGCTCCTGCATGACCTGCGAGGCGGACATCTCAGCTATGTCAGCTTCCTCGAGAGGGGTTTTTACCCAAAATTCTAGTTCCGTCGCCGAGGTAAAGACAATATCATCAATATTCGAAGCATCAATATGCTCCAGCCCCGCTATTTTCGGATTAGCCTTGAAAAGTTCAAGCAACTCTTTTCGCACAAAATCAAGCGTGTCTTTCAGCACGGCACGCGAATCAACACGGTTGCCGTCGTGGATAAGGAACGCCGGAATGCGAAGAGTTCCTATCGGCTTTTCGGTCATTTCGTCATAATTCTCAAAATTATAATCTACATACCAATTCACATTTGGATCAATAGGCATATCAACCTTTGCATTGTTCAGGGTGGCAATGCCGGGAAGGACAACTGATGAGCCATCAGTCTGGACGGCAGTGCCGGCGTAAAAATCATCTATGTCCTTCAAGAAAATACGTATAGGTATTTTTTCGTCGGTGTCATTGCCTGCAAGGTCTATCCCCACAAGTGAAACAAATTTTATCTCCGAATGCTCCTTTAGCATGGAGAGAATTTTTTCCTTATCAGTTCCAGCGGGAATCACATAGAGTAAATCTTCCATTTTCATTACCACCTTTTATAAATTTTATAATAAAACCAAAAGGCCACACGGCGACACGAAAAAAACATGTCGTCGCATGGCCTCATTGCCAAAATCATGTGTTAATGATATAGCTTAAAAATTTTTTTGTCAAGTTAATATATAAATGTATACAAAATATTTTGCGCGAATCATTTAATTTGAAAGTTTCTTTGCAAGCATCTCATTTACCAGCTTGGGGTTTGCTTTTCCCTTTGTCTTTTTCATTATTTGACCTACGAGCGCCCCGATTGCCTTTTTATTGCCGCTCTTGTAATCCTCAACAGGCTTCGGGTTAGCCGCAATAACTTCATCCAGTATGCTGTCAAGCTCACCGGTATCCGTTATTTGGACAAGACCTTTTTCTTTTACAATTTTCTCAGGAGCATCTTTTGATGTCCACATTGCAGAGAATACGTCCTTGGCAATCTTTGAGGATATTGTTCCATTTGTTATTAGTTTTATCATATCGCCCAAGCGTTTTGCGTCAATCGGCGACTCCTCGATTGTCTTGCTCTCGGCGTTCAGGTTCTTTGAGAGTTCCCCCATCATCCAGTTGGCAGCCAGCTTCGCGTCAGCGCCCTCCGCGATAACCTCATCAAAATAATCAGCCATGGCACGCGATGAGGTTATTATGCCAGCATCATACGAGGACAGCCCAAGCTCGTGCTCCATTCGTTCGCATCGAGCATCAGGCAGCTCGGGCAGCCCTTTTCGATATGCCTCTATCTCCTCGTCTGTCGTAATTATAGGCGGCAAATCCGGCTCAGGCATATATCTGTAATCCTGTGCCTCCTCCTTGCTGCGCATTGAAAGAGTTATTCCCTTTGCAGCATCAAATGTTCGCGTTTCCTGTATCACATGACCGCCATCCTCAAGCACCTCGGTCTGACGCTCTATCTCGTATTCAATCGCCTCCTCAAGAGACTTAAATGAATTGATATTCTTCATCTCGGTGCGGGTGCCAAGATCTTTTTGTCCGACAGGGCGCAACGAAACATTTATATCCGCGCGTAGATTCCCCTGCTCCATGCGGCAATTTGAGACATCTATGTATTCAAGTATTGATTTAATTTTCTCCATGTAGGCTCGTGCCTCTGCCGCCGAGCGCATATCGGGCTCCGACACGATTTCAAGCAAAGGAACTCCCGTCCTGTTATAATCAACATTCGACGTCGCCGAGTCTTTTATCGTGGTGCCGGAATGAACCAGCTTGCCCGCGTCCTCCTCCATGTGAATCCGAGTCAGACGGATACGTTTTTTTTCGCCATCAACGTCAATGTCAACATATCCGTGCTCGGCTATCGGCAAGTCATATTGCGAGGTCTGAAAGTTTTTTGGCAGATCAGGGTAATAGTAATTTTTCCTGTCAAATTTGCTGTATTTGTTTATTGTGCAGTTAGTCGCAAGCCCAGCCTTTATCGCAAATTCGACGACACGACGATTGACAACCGGCAGCACTCCCGGCAATCCGAGACAAACCGGGCAGACGTGCGTGTTTTGTTCGGCGCCGAAGCCTGTCGCGCAGCCGCAGAAAATTTTTGTGTTCGTTTTCAGCTCACTGTGGATTTCAAGTCCTATCACAGCCTCATACTTCATGCGTCAACGCCTCCAATTTTTGCCATGTCGTTATGGAAATTTTGACTTTGCTCATACGCATAAGCCGCTCTGATGACGGTCTCCTCCCCAAGCGGGCGACCGATTATCTGAAGGCCAATCGGCATACCGTTTGAGCTGTAACCGCACGGAACTGATATGCCGGGAAGCCCCGCTAAATTGAGCGGCACAGTGCAGACATCCTGCAAATACATTTTAAGCGGGTCATCAATCATCTCGCCAATCTTATAAGCCGGCGTTGGCGCCGTCGGACATGCAATGACATCGACGTCCTTGAACGCCTCGGTATAATCCCTTTGAATTAGGGTACGCACTTTAAGAGCTTTAAGATAATATGCATCATAATATCCGGCCGACAAAGCATAATTGCCTATCATTATGCGCCGCTTGACTTCATCGCCGAATTTTTGGGTACGAGTATTTTTCATCATATCAACGACATCCGCACCATCAACACGCTCGCCATAGCTCACGCCGTCATAACGCTCAAGATTAGTCGCCGCCTCGGCAGGAGCAATAAGATAGTATGTGGCAATCGCATACGCCGTATGGGGAAGCGATATTTCTTTTACATCGGCGCCCATCGCTTTCAATTCATCAATCGCTTTTCTCACGGCATTATTTATATCCTCGTCAATGCCATCAATGAAATATTCCTTGGGCATTCCTATTTTCAGCCCCTTGACATCGGCAACGAGTGATTTCGTATAATCAGGCACATCCGCAGCGCTTGATGTTGAGTCCATATCATCATGACCCGATATTATATTGAGTATATTTGCACAATCGGTTACATCACGAGTGATAGGCCCTATCTGGTCAAGAGATGAAGCATAAGCTACCAGCCCATAGCGCGACACACGGCCATAGGTCGGTTTCATTCCGACGACGCCGCAAAAAGAAGCCGGCTGCCGTATAGACCCGCCTGTATCTGAGCCAAGCGCCCATATTGCTGAGCCTGAGGCAACAGCAGCGGCGCTGCCGCCCGAGCTGCCGCCGGGCACGCAGTCGATGTTCCACGGATTATGAGTCGCATGAAAAGCGGAGTTTTCGGTGGAGCCTCCCATCGCAAATTCATCAAGATTCGTCTTGCCTATGATAACCGGTTTCTCTTGCTTTAGTTTTGTGATAACTGTGGCGTCATAGGGCGGCACGAAGTTTTCCAGTATTTTTGAAGCGCAAGTGGTCTTTATGCCGTTTGTACAGATATTGTCCTTTATTCCGCAAGGAATGCCCTCAAGAAAAGAGATTTCCTCGCCGCTTGAAATCTTCTTGTCTGTTTCCTCTGCCGTGCGGAGCGCATCGTCACGAGTAACGGTAATGTATGCGCCTATGCTTTTTTCCACTTTGTCCATGCGAGCCAGCACATCTTCAGTCAGCTCGACCGATGATATTTCTTTCTTTGCCAGCATTTCATGAAGCACATGAGCAGGCTTATCGTATAATGCCAAGATTATATTCCTCCTTATTCCTCTAATACACGCGGGACTTTGAAGTATCCGTCCTCCTTGAGCGGCGCATTTGAAAGCGCTGCGTCACGCGGAAGAGACGGGCGCACGACATCGTCACGGAAAACATTCTCCATTGGAAGCGCATACGTCGTCGGCTCAACATCATCCGTATCGACGCCCTTCAAATTTTCCACATATTCAAGGAAATTGCCGAGCTGCTCCATATATTTCGCTGCCTCATTATCGGGAACAGAGAGACGCGACAGCATCGCTACATTTTTCATATCATCTTTTGTGACATTCATCTTATCACCGTCCGTTAAAATAATAAATTTCAAAACTCAACTTTAGATTTTAACACAAATTCATTTCATATCAAAGCGAATACTTTATTCCGCCATCGAGCGCAGCTCTTCTTCACCGATTACAGTTATTCCAAGGCTCTGCGCTTTGGAAAGCTTGCTCCCTGCTTTCTCGCCCGCCAAAAGATAGTCGGTTTTTTTGGAGACGCTGCCGCTCACCTTTCCGCCGTGAGACTCGATGAAATTCGCAGCCTCATCACGGCTCATGCTTGCCAGTGTCCCTGTTATGACAAAGACCTTTCCCGCAAGTTTATCATCCACCGGTGATAAAGAAATATCGTCGGCTTTCATATTGACGCCCACATCTTTCAGTTTTGACATGAGCTTTTTTGTCTCATCCTGCGCAAAATATTCAGCTATAGCCTTCGCGCTGACCTCACCAATATCGCGCACCGTCATGATTTCATCAACGCCCGAGTCGGACAGCGCATCAATAGAGCCGAATGTCCTCATGAGGTCTTTTGCCGCGGATTTTCCTATTCCCGATATGCCAAGGCCGGTAAGCAGTCTTGATGGATCATTATCCTTTGATTTTTCAATCGCGGACAAAAGCTTGTCGGTATTTTTTTCCTTTCCTATCAATCCCTTGGTTATCAAATCGTCTCTATGCCCGGAAAGACGATATATATCAGCGATGTCATGAATATATCCATGCTCAATCAATGCGCTTACATAGGCGGCTCCAAAACCCTTTATATCCATAGCGTCACGGCTCACGAAATTGAGTATGTGGCTTTCAATCTGCGCGGGGCAATTTGGATTCGTGCATTTCGTGTCAGCCGTGTCAGGCTCACGTATTGCCAGAGAGCCGCATACCGGGCAGCGATCCCCGATGAGAAACGGGACAGCCTCGTCGGGCCTTTTCTCTTTTAGCACGGAGCGGATTTTGGGAATTATCTCGCCGGACTTGTAAACCTTAATTGTATCGCCCACGCGTATATCAAGCGAATCTATAAAATCCTGATTGTGAAGCGTCGCTCGTTCGACCATGGTTCCGCAAAGATGAACGGGGTCAAACACTGCCGTCGGGGTTATTCTTCCCGTGCGCCCGACCGATAGCTCTATTTTGCGAAGTATTGTCTCCTTTTCCTCGGGAGGATATTTATAAGCAATCGCCCATCGCGGCACCTTGGAGGTCGCTCCTAGCTTTTCCCTGTACGAGAACTGATTGATTTTTATGACGGCGCCATCTATGTCATACGGCAAATCTCCCCGCGATTCGCCGATGCTCTTTATGGCATCCCATACCTCGTCAGCGTCATGGCACACCTTGTAATTATGTATTACTGTGATGCCTTGGCGTTTCATAAAATCATACGCCTCGGTGTGCGTCAAAAATTCATGCCCCTCCGCCTTTTGAAGATTGAATATGAAAAGCGAGAGATGGCGTTCTTTCGTTACTCGCGCGTCAAGCTGCCTCAGCGTCCCCGCCGCGCAATTACGCGGATTGGCAAATTTTTTGAGCCCAAGCATTTCCTGACGCTCATTCACTTTCTCGAATGAAGCCCTATCCATGTAGACTTCCCCGCGAATCTCAAAATATGGAATCTCATCCTTCAGAGTTTCCTTTACATTTGATATGACTCGCGCGTTCTCGGTCACATCCTCGCCTTGGACAATACCGTCGCCTCGCGTTATTGCTCGAATGAGTTTCCCGTTTTCATAGCGCAGCGCCAGTGAGAGGCCGTCAATTTTTTCCTCCACCACGAACTCGGGCCTATCAAGAGTCTCTTTCATTTCCTCCACGAAAGAGCGTACCTCATCCTCACTGAATACATCCTGAAGCGAAAGCATCGGCACGTCATGTTTCACAAGCACGCCGGCTTCTCTTTTTGCCTCTCCGCCAACCATCTGCGTGGGCGAGTTTTTCGTTATCAGCTCCGGATATTCGCTCTCTATTTTCTTTAGCCTGAGCATAAGCTGGTCATATTCATAGTCCGAAATCTCGGGGTCATCAAGATTATAATAGCGGTTATTATGATAGCGAATCTTTTTCCGAAGAGCTGCAAGCTCTTTTTTGATAGCGGATAAATCCATGACATCACCTTTACACTTTCTTTATCGGCGCATATTTTTGCATAAATGATTTGATTCCAACATCCGGAAATGCAATTTTTAATAATTTTTCATCTCCGTCGCCTGTGACTGAGACCACTGTGCCGATTCCCCATTTATTGTGACTCACCTTTTCCCCTGCCATGAAATTCACACTGAGGTCAGGGCGAATAACGGGTATTTTGGGCGCAGCATTTTTGCTCACTGCGCTGCCGAGATGACGGCTGCTGTCCGCGGCTCCATGCCAATCATTTCCCTTGAATGACAATGCACCGGATGACATATTGCCTTTTAAGGCATAGCGCGAACTGCCGCCCATCGAGGCATTTCTGCCAAACGAATAACCAAAATGTTGTTCTTTTTCCTCGATATACTCCGAGGGAATCTCGGACAAAAAGCGCGATGGCGCATTGCTAGTCGTTTTGCCGTATATCATGCGCTCCTTGGCATGAGTAAGATACAGCTTTCTCTTTGCCCTGGTGATGCCGACATAGCACGCGCGCCTTTCTTCCTCCATTTCATTGTCGTCCATCAGCGTTCTCGCATACGGAAAAAGCCCCTCCTCCATGCCTGCCATGAAAACAATCGGAAATTCCAGCCCCTTCGCGGAATGAAGCGTCATCAATTTCACACGCTCATCCGCCATGTCAGCATTGTCTATATCCGATATGAGCGATATATGATCAAGGAAATTCTCAAGCGTAGGTTCCTCGTCCTCATCCTCAAAATCCATTGCGACGCTTATGAACTCCTTCAGGTTTTCCAGACGTGCCACATTCTCCGGCTTATCATCCTTCTCAAGCTCCGCAACATAGCCAGATTTATTTATGACCTCCTCGACAAACCGAGAAAGCGGAATATCGTCCGCTTGCGAAACCATATCGAATAAAAATTCGGCAAAAGTCTCAAGTGGTTTTCGGGATTTTGAAGTAATGCCGCTGATATCGTGCAACGCCTCGGGGCTTGAAATCACTTCAAACAAGCTCATCTCATTTTCAGCAGCGTACTCATTCAATTTCTCTATTGTCGCGCTGCCTATGCCGCGCCTTGGCACATTTATTACGCGAAGCAGGCTTACCGCGTCAGCGGGATTAAAAATCAAGCGAAGATAAGCGATTATATCTTTTATCTCCTTGCGGTCATAGAATTTCAATCCGCCAACGACCATGTATGGCACCGCGGTTTTCATCAGCCCTTCCTCTATGACACGCGACTGCGCATTGGTGCGGTACAGCACCGCCATATCGCCATAAGGCACATGATATACGGTCTTGTTTGCCACAATCTCATTCGCTATGAAATCAGCCTCTCCTCGCCCGTCATTCGCCAAATACTTCACGATTTTCTCGCCCTCGGGATTATCTGTCCATAATTTTTTTGGCTTGCGATTAAAATTATTTTTTATGACTTCATTAGCGGCGGCAAGAATCGTCTTGGTAGAGCGATAATTTTGCTCCAGCTTTATTACCCTTGCCTCGCTGTAATCCTTCTCAAAATTCATTATATTGCTTATATCGGCCCCACGCCAGCCATAAATTGACTGATCGGCATCGCCGACAACACAGATATTTCGATGCCCGGCTGCAAGAAGTCGCGTAATCTCATACTGAGCCCCGTTCGTGTCCTGATATTCGTCCACGAGAATATACGAGAACCTGTTTTGATATTTTTCGAGCACGTCTTTATTCTCTTTCAGGATTTTCACTGTTATCAGCAGCAAATCATCAAAATCAAGCGCATTATTTTTCATTAGTTCCTTTTCATATAAATCAAAAATCTCGGCGACCTTGCGCTGAAAAAAATTATCGGTTGATTGCGCCATTTCATTCGGCCCCATCATTTGATTTTTGGCATTCGATATGATGCCCTGTATCGAGGATGGCGCATATTGTTTCTCATCAAGGTTCATATCCTTCAAACAATTTTTTATAAGCGTTTTGCTGTCACTCGTGTCATATATTACAAAATTGTTTTTGTAATTTTTATAGCCCTCAATCTCTTTCTTCAAAAACCTAGCGCAGAACGAATGAAATGTACTTATCCATACTCCCTTTGCCGAATCGCCGATTAGTTTCTTTGCCCGCTCCTTCATCTCATTGGCGGCCTTATTTGTAAATGTTATGGCCAGTATACGATAAGGCGGCACATCGTGAGCAAGCAGGTTGGCTATGCGGCATGTGAGAGCCTTTGTCTTGCCTGACCCGGCTCCCGCCATTATGAGCAGCGGCCCGTTCAGGCACTCAACGGCCTCCCTCTGCTTGTCATTTAATCCATGCAAAATATCCAAGATAATCCTCCTAATGAACTGAGATTAGGCCTTTGTTTGATAAATCTCTCGCACACTATGACGGCTCTTTTTTCGTCTCTCGATGGCAGCGAAAACTCGACGTTGCGCAGCAATGCTGCTACTTCGTTTTTGCTTCCTTGATAGACGAAAAACCATCTCTCTATGGTGCACAGTCCCATTCATTCAACAAGGCTCAGTAATAAAGGGCTGGTGCGGAAATGCAACAGCCCTTCTAGTTCCTGCTTATTTCTTAATCAGACTGACCGCCTCTGTCAGCTGCGGTATAATCTGTTTCTTTCTCGACATGACCCCCGGAAGATATATCGAATCACCCGACGCGTCCTTTCTAAACGCTGTGCCTATTATTGTCTTTGGCGAGCCTACATATAACAATTCTGTCGATTCCTGCAAAATATCGGTTACCATCAAAAGGCTCATATCAAAGCCTTCCTGTTCGCAATTATTTTCCATGCATTTCAAAATTTCGGCTTTTTTGTTAAGCACGTCAGCAGTGTCCATAACCGATACCTGACTCACAAGTATGCGATAATCGCCAATCTGAAATTCCTTGCAGTCATTCTTTGCTATCTCGGACGACGACATGCTCCCGACAGTTGAGCCGGCCTTCAACATATCCATTCCGTATTTTTCTATGGTCACCCCGGCTATTTCAGCCAACTTCTTTGCCGCGTCCCTGTCCATATCGGTGCAGGTCGGCGACTTGAAGAGCACCGTATCCGAAAGAATAGCCGAAAGCAATATGCCGGCAATGCTCCTTGATATATCAACCCCGCGTTGCCAATACATATTAGCGATAATCGTCGCAGTGCAGCCAACCGGCTCCTCGCGTATGAATATAGGGTCGCCCGTCTGCATTCCGCCAAGGCGATGGTGGTCTATTATTTCTAGTATCTTTGCGTTTTCTATGCCCTCAACTGCCTGACCACGCTCATTATGGTCAATAAGTATTACCCTTTCGGGCTCGGGAACCATCAGATTGTCACGGCTGACCAGCCCGACCAGTCTGCCATTTTCCTCAACCGGATAATTGCGATAATTGGTTGAATCAATAGTACCCTTGATATTGCTCAAAAGCTCCTGCGAAGAAAATGACGTCATGTGACGCTTCATTATGTGGCCAACAGGAACACACTGATTTATAAGGCGCGCAGCAGTATATGTGTCAATCTGTGTTGTGACGACAAGCGTGTTGGTTCTCTTTGCCTCGGTGATAATATCATCCGGCACAGTCCCGTCATTTGTGACTATGAGACAAGATATATCGTGCTGCAGGCTCTCCATCATCGAGTCAAACCTTCCCTCGCCCACAAGCACTACATCGCCCGGTGCAAGCAGGCGAGAAATCGTCGACTTGCTGCCTGCGGCTATGAGCACCTTGCCAAGCACTATAGCATCTTCGTCGGATGGCACGACAGTCTTGCCGCCGATTATTTTTACCACGGAGCTCAGAGGCACCTTCGCATCATCGAGATTTTGAATATTGAGCTCCTCGAAATATCGCTGCGCGAGGTCGCTCACCGTCACGATTCCGGTGAGCTGGCCATTGTCATCTGTCACCGGCACCGAGCGAAGAGAGTTATCCTGCATGACCTTTCCGAGATGGCGCAATGTGTCCTTCTCCGTCACAACCGTGTTACATTCAAGCATTATATCCTTGACACGAGGATAAAGGTCAGAGACAAGCAGCGGCAACTCCACATTAAAGTAATCAAGCGCATATTTAGTTTCGGGATTTATCTGCCCCGCCCGCGCAGCAATAACATTATTATCTCCCTGCGTCTTTTTCAAATTCGCATAAGCAATGGCCGAACAAATAGAATCGGTATCAGGATTGCGATGCCCAATGACATAGACCGGCTTTGCATTACCCATAAAAGAATACCTCCGTGTTATATATTATCGAAATAGTCTTCTTTCATTGCATTATTTTACTACATTTCTATAACAAATAAAACAGCCTCGCAATTAAAAATTTGGTTGATTTGAGATATAATAAAATGAGACTTATTCAGCGGGAGTTTGGACTCCCACTGAATCTAGTCGAATTTACCCATTGCCTTATGGGCGCTTATCCCCCGCTTAAGAAACGGGAGTTTCAGTGCCCGTTAGCATCGGATAAACAACAAATGAGAATAAAAGGTGAAAAAAATGAAATTCAAACTCCCACAGATTTACTTCAGCAAAATAATGAGAGCAATCGTCGAATTTGACCTCATAGATGACGGCGACAAAATACTTATAGGTTTATCGGGCGGCAAAGACAGCATCCTGCTGACATACGCGCTCTCCATGATGAGGGAACGCCTCGACAAGGATTTTTCTCTAATGGCGTTTACTATTAACCCTATGTTCAATGACTCATTCGATACGGGAGTATTAAAAGATTTTTGCAATAGCCTTGACATGCCCTATGAGTCGCGTGACATCAATATCGCCAAGACAATCGCGGATTGCGAGGATAAAAATCCATGCTACACATGCGCCTTTTTCCGGCGCGGGGCAATAAACCGTTACGCGCTCGAGCACGGCTGCAACAAAATCGCATACGCACATCATAACGATGATGCCGTCGAGACTCTACTGATGAGCATACTATACTCTGGACAAATCAAAACCTTCACTCCAAAGACGTACCTTGACAGAACGGATCTTACCGTCATACGCCCGCTTGTGTACTTGCGTGAAAGTGAATCAATCGACGCGATAAAGTATCACGGAATGAAGCCTTTGGCCTCGTCCTGTCCCCTTGACGGCAAGACAACAAGGCAAGAAATAAAAAATCTGATAAAAAAGCTGACAAACGAGAATGAATTGATTTACGCTCATCTTGCGGCCGCCATGAGAAAAAATAATATAGGCGAGATGTGGCCCGCCGCAAAAACAAGAAACGAAATGCGTGACACATATTTTTCATTCTTCAATAAAGAAAATAAAAAACGCTGAAACTGACATCAGCGTTTTTTCATTGCGTTTTCCATTCACGGTAAGTACGAATCATTTAATTCAAATACCTGATCTGTTTTTCCACGCACTATTTCCTTTTCATAATCCAAATGATTAAAAATTCTTGGACGCGAGGCATCAAATTCATCATTTACAATGCTTCTTTTCGCGTCGTATTCCTCTGTCTTTATATCCGCTATATCGAGCATCGTATGGATCATATCATCAGTCATGTACGGTCGATTTACCGATGACATGATTTTTTCCCACTTATCGGGATATTTTTTCTTGAATGAATCCGATGCCCATATTATCATGGGTATCTCTATCATGTGACGATTGGGATTTTCCTCGATATGTCCCGATACGCTGCCCTCATCATAAACGGCCTCGCCATGGTCGGGAACGTAAAAAACGATGGCCTCTTTATCGACAAATCTGTCTATTATCGACTTCACAACATAATCATTGTAGAAAAGCGCATTGTCATATTCTGCCACAACGGAACGAAATTGCTCCGACACATTCAAATGGATGTCCTCTCCCGTAAATTTATTGAAAATATACGGGTAACGATTATAGTAGAGGCCATGCCCGCCCATGAGATGGAGCACATAGAAATTGCGATTCGTGTCGTCATTTTTCATAGCCTCATCAAGCAATGGGAATAGCTCCTCGTCAAGTATTCCCATGTCCTCAATCGAATCGCGTATGCGCGTGAACTCGTGCATCTTGCTGTGATTGGCATAGACCTGTGCAACGCTCCCCCATGTGCCGGAGCTTTCCTGATTTGAAAGCCAATGCGTAGAATAGCCGGCCGCATTCATTACGTCTATCAAATTACGGTGCTCATACCAAGGCTGCTCCGATTCGTGATTGCAAAATGTGAAAAGCTCGGAGAGCACTGCCACAGTCGTGGAATGTGGACTTATGACATCACGATATACGGCAATCTCTCCATTTTTTGCCATGTCATCAAGGTACGGCGTGTTATCAAGATAATAACCATATAAGTGCATATGGTTTCTGTTTGTTGACTCGCCAAGAATAAAAACGATATTTTCTATTTTTGAATTATTTTCGGTAATTTTTACATCCGAGCTGACCATATTGGCAAGACGATGATAAGCCCTCATATTGTCAATTGCAATGCAGGTTGCATTCGTCATGCGCTGAATGGGGAGCATCTCCTCAATGACAAAATCTCCGAGCATGACTATTGTTTGTATTGCGCATAAAAAAGAGGCAATAAGCGCGACAAGGAAAGCAGGGCGCACGAGTTTATCCGGAAAACGAAATCTCTCCCATACTCTCTTTTTTGCAAAGATGATAATCCCCAAAAAAATAACGAATAATATTATTACCTCTCGAAATGTCACATACATTTTAAGAAACTCGACAGCTTCCTTGGTGTTTGTCTCAAGAGTCGCATTGACAACGCCCGGCCCAATCAACGCACGGTAATTGAGCATTAAAAATATTTCAACCGAAAACGGTATCAGACAGACCGCAAAAGCGAATTTCTTTGCAATTTCAAATAATCGCGCCGGAAGAATGCGGGCGCATAAAAGCGTAAAAAGAGATACGAAGAAGAATACAGTCCCGCCATATTCAATGCATGAAATGAAATCCCTTTGGTGAATGACAGACCATGCAAGCGTGGCAAAATTTATGAAAAAAAAGAGCATGATAAAACCGCTGTTTTCTCTGAAGCATTTTATCATACGCTCTAAAAAATTTTTGTTATCTGAATTTGACTCTGACAATTTAAGATAGCTCCTACAATAAATTCATCATCACATGCGTCTGCGGGATAATTCTCACATCGCGCAATGCGCTGAGAGCAATTTTTTGAGCCCCCATGATTTTTTTAGCCGATGGCTTGTTTGACATTCCTTTAGGCGTTACCGGCTGCAATATGAGCGGAATATTATTATCAATGCTTGCTATCAGCTCAAATGCTCTTCTCAATTCATCATCTTTAGTTTCATCAGCCACAACAATTTTTACATATAAATCTTTTTCGCTTGCAATTCTCAGAAAATCTCTATGCAAATCCCACAGCTCACGATTCACTTCACTTGGAAGCTTTATATCCATGCTTATAATGTCAACCATCGGGAGCAGCATTTTTAATTCTCTTGGCATTGTGCCATTTGTTTCAAGAAGAATCGGGGCATTGATGTTAGGCAAAAGCTTAAAAAGATAATCAGACTCCATAAGAGGCTCGCCGCCTGTTATGCTTGCCGCATGATGGGGCAACGCGAGCAACATGGAATTAATTTCATCGGCTAAAAAATCGCAATCAACAGGATTATCATAAAATGAAAAATTTTGAGAGCCAATTACACTTTCGATTCGGCATCTTTCATGTGATCCTGCCTCATGCTCGGTGTCACAGTAATCGCATTTAAGATTGCAGCCCTCAAAGCGCACAAACAACTGACGATAGCCGACATATTTTCCCTCGCCTTGAATTGAGGAAAAAACCTCTATCACATTCGCGCCTTTTACTGAATCGCGCATCATGCACCCTCACTGTAGCGCACGGCTGAATGTGAGGACTCCCAAACTCTCACGCTTGTCAAGGCAACGCGTTCACCATCAAACACCATTGATTTCTTAATTGCATAATAAATATATTTGGCAATATTTTCTGCCGTCGGGTTTACCGTTTCAAACATTGGCAATTCATTAAGATACTGATGGTCAAGAACGCTCAAAACATCCTTGAGTTTTTGACGTACCCCCTTGAAATCGACAAGCATCCCGAGCTCATCGAGATCCCTGCCCGACGCGTTTACCTCAACCCTCCACGTATGACCATGCAGCCTGTCGCATTTCCCGGGATACGAAACGACACGATGCGCTGCGTCAAATGTATCTTGAACCTCTATCTCAAACATCAAAACACCTCAAAAAAACTATTCCTTTTCATCTTTTATGAACTCGTTGTACGTCATAGCCCTGGTATGCTGCGTATGGCTCCATTCATGCTCATTGCGGTGCAAAAAGCCAAGAAAAACAATAGGAATCCATGAATATATAAACACGGGATATAAAATCAGATACAGCCAAGCCTTTGGCTTCGCATGAACTTTCAAAAGTATTGCCATCGGAAGAACATACTGGACGACCATAATAAATGTCATCAGCTCTGACGGCATAAAATTATAAATGTTCGTATAGAATGGCGGAAAAGCTAGCTGAACATAGCTGATAATGACAAAAAAAGTTGATACAAGCAAAAAGTGCGGCTGAAAAAGATGCAGGCAACCATCCAGAATGCGAATATCACGCTGCTTGAAGCCCTCACAAATCATCTTGGGGATAAATCTTCGAGCTACATCAAACTGCCCCTGCGCCCATCTTTGACGCTGATGCCATGACTGCATGAAGGTAAGAGGTTTCTCGTCGTAAACGATAGCATCCTGGGCCCAGGTCGTCTTTATGCCCTCACACAAAGACTTCATTGTAAACTCCATGTCCTCGGTAAGGCAAGTCGCGCCCCAGCCATGACGTTTCAAAACATCGTAGGCAATGCACATCCCTGTTCCGCCAAGAACAGACGAAAGACCAATATTCGTCTTTGCAAGATGCCAAACATGATCCATTACCCAAAAAGCAATGGCGAAAGTCCCTGATATCCATGTATCATAGGGATTCTTGGCATCAAGATACCCCTGTATCACTTTATCGCCCTTGAGCAGGCGATTATTCATTTCCAGCAAAAATTTTGGATGCACAAGATTGTCAGCATCGAACACGACTATGCCATCGTACTTCTTATCCATTTCAAACAGCCTGTTAAACATCCATTCGAGCGCGAACCCTTTGCCCTTTTCGGTATCATTGAACCGCTCGCATACGATGACACCAGCATTTCGCGAAATCTCAGCCGTATTATCATTGCAATTATCGGCAATCACAAAAATATCGTATAATTCATCAGGATAATCGAGTGTTTTTAAGTTTTCAAGCAGCTGACCGATAACGGCACTTTCATTATGAGCCGCAACGATAACGGCAAAAGTGCTTTCGGGTGTCATGATTTTATCTTCACTGCGCCGCCAAAAACCAAAGAAACCAATGATAAAATAATAAACAGTGAAAAGCAAAATTAAAGATTGAAGTGGAACCATCAATATGTCAAACGGGTGACTCATGAAAAATGTTCCTCCTGATTAATTATCGCCGAATATACGCGCAAAAACGGAATTGACAATTCCGAATGTCGCATAAGTGGCAAATATTCCAAACAGCACCGAAAAATGAATCGCGTCTTTTCCAAGATATAATATGACGGCAAACATGACCGCCGCAAAAATTTTGGATGCCATATAAATTTTCTCGCCCTTGCCTTTGAAATCCGGATAATGAACTGTGCTCACCATCAAAAACGCGACAACAGCCATTATGACAGGATATATTATACCGAGCGAATGAGGATCAAAACCTATCGCCTGCATCAAAAGCGTTGACGTGGACACGAAGCACCCTCCGGCGGGAATGGCCAGTCCCATGAAATAGCCATGAACCACGCTGGCATTTACATTAAATCTGGCGAGCCTCCACATACCGCAAAGCGCAAAGCAAATCGCAACAGCCCATCCAATATACCCGAAAGCTTCAAGGCAAAAAACGTAAGCCAATATCCCCGGAGCGACCCCGAAAGAGACAAGGTCGCACAACGAATCCATCTCTTTCCCCATCTCGCTCGACACGCCAAAAAACCTAGCTGCCCTGCCATCAAGGCCATCGGCTACAAGAGCCGCCAAAATAAAGACAGAGCCCATGAACAGATTACCTTGAATAGTCGATAAAATTGAGCATACGCCAAAAAGAAGATTTGACGATGTCAAAGCATTTGGAATAATTGACCTATACATCTCTTATCCTCCCGATAATCGTCTCCCCGCCTATGACTTTGTCGCCTTTTTTTACAAGCACGTCCACTCGCTGAGGCATGACAATCTCCGTGCAGGAACCGAATTTTATCAGTCCATATCGTTCACCCTTTTCAAGCACATCATCAATCGTCACCCACGATATGATTCTCCTTGCAAGAATACCGGCAATCTGTGTCACGGTCACTCTCATTTTGTCATTCTCAATGCCTATCATATGACGCTCATTTTCAAAACCGACCTCGTCTTTATACGCAGGCCTGAATCTGCCGCATATATATGACTGAATTTTAATGATTCCCTTCATTGGGCTCCTATTGATATGAACATCAAAAATCGACAAAAAAATAACGACTTTATTTGATGGCTCACCGACAAAATCATCGTCCGCAACCGGCACCACTTCCATTACTTTTCCGTCAGCAGGAGAGACGATAACATTTTCATCGTCGGGAATTTCTCTCTCCGGATCACGAAAAAAGTAAGCAAAATATAGCATAAGCACAACAGGAACAATCGCCCAATATGGATCTACCACAAGACCGATAAAAACAGCCACACCAAGTGCCGCCAATATAAAAGGATAGCCATCCTTCAAAATCATCAGTTTCGCTTCCTCACAATAATAAACTAAAACCTTTATAATTATAGACCGCAAGGCTTTCTTTGTCTACATCATTTAGAACATCATTCAGGCATTGATTCATGGAGTGATTTGAGAATCCTGCAAGTCGCCAATTCATCTCGTTTGAGCTGACCAACAAGTTCATCAATGGAAGAAAATCTTACTTCATGACGTAAAAGTTTAATAAAAGATACCTTTATAGTCCTGCCATAAAGATTTCCTTCATAATCTAAAAGATGCACCTCTAATCTTCTGGCAGCATTGCCAAATGTCGGATTAGTACCGATATTAGCCATGCCGGCATAGCATTTGCCATCTGCAAAAACCTTTGACGCATAAGCGCCGTCAACCGGAATAGCCTTTTTATCATCAAGATTAATATTCGCAGTCGGATAACCTATGGCGCGCCCTCTTTCGTCGCCATGGGACACAACTCCGGTGATTGAATAACCGCGCCCGAGGCAGTGATTAACTTCCTCGATATTTCCTTCAAGCAGTGCTTTCCGTATCCTCGTCGAGGATACCATTTCCCCATCAAAGGAAACAGGTTCACATACGATTACTTTAATGCCATATTTTTCTCCTATATTGCAAATCAATTCCGGCGTTCCCTTGCCATTATTTCCAAATGAATAATTCGGGCCGACCACTATGAACGACGGTGAAAAACAATCATGAACGCGCTTGACAAAATCGTCAGGTTCAATCTTCATCAGGTCATGGTCAAATGCAGTCTCCAGCAAGTATTCCACGCCAAAATTTTCAAACAGCTCATGTCGTTCGGAAATGTCGTTTATCAGCAACGGGCTAATATCGGGATTGATGATTGATAAAGGATGATTGCTGAAGGTCATGACAGCTAAAGGCAGATTATATTTATTCGCCAAAGATTTAGCTGTCATTATAACTTTCTGATGCCCGATGTGCAGGCCATCAAACATTCCAAGCGCAATAACAGAGTGGCAAAAACAGCCGGGGATGTCATCAAATGTATTCCAAACGATCATCGTCTTACCGCCTGCCTCCAGACTAATCCCCCTGATAATATATTTTATCAGGGAAAATCGACTTTGAATCAATATCGAAATGACCTATTCCAATAAGATGATTATTCGTTGAGAAAACAGCGATATTATTTCTTAAAGGCGTATCAATAAATTCATCATGTGTCGGAAGTCCGTTTATAAACGGCTTTATCCTTTCATCCGCAATAACGTAACGTGACAGATGCGATAAACAATCCTCCGGCAATAATATTAATTCTTCTCGCTTTTCAAGTATTTCCTCTAATGTCGCTGCCTCTTCAACGCAAAACGCCCCCACCCTCGTGCGAAGAAGAAACGTCATCGTGGATGGGATATTAAGTTTTGCCCCTATGTCACGGCAAATCGACCTGATATATGTGCCCTTGGAGCAATCAACATCAATCAAAATCGAATCATTGCTCACATCAAGGATTTCAATATGATAAATTGTCACCTCGCGCATGGGCATATCTATTTCTATATTTTTTCTCGCCAGGTCATAGGCATGATGTCCATTAATCTTTATTGCGGAAAATTTTGGCGGAGCTTGAAGAATGTTCCCGGATAAATTATTCATCAGCTCGGTCAGCCTTTCATTGGATGGCATTGACCATTCACAAGGCGAGGAAATGACTTTTCCAAGATCGTCGCCTGTATCTGTCTCTTCACCAAATCTAAGCCAAGCGCGATATGATTTATCAACGGAATCAAAATACTGCACTAGCCTCGTCGCCCTGCCTACGGCAATAGGCAGGACACCGGAAGCGGCCGGGTCGAGCGTGCCAAGATGACCCACTTTTTTTGTGTTAAATGTTTTGCGAATAAACGAAACAACATCATGCGATGTCATGCCCGCAGGTTTTAAAACATTTATGAAGCCATCTTTCATTTATTTTCTTCCAAAGCCGATACCAAAGAGTCTAAAAGCATTTTTTTTGCCTCTTCAAGCGGCATATTCAGCGTGCAGCCTGCTGCCCTGATATGACCACCGCCTCCAAATTTCATCGCGATTTTGCTCACATCAAATCCCTTTGACCTTATGCTGGCGCGACAAACATTTGGCGATATGCCCTTTATCATCACGGCCACATCGACGCCCTCAATCACGCGAATAAGGTCAATAAACCCCTCTGTCGATTCGATTTTTGATGACAATTCATAGTCGAGAAATATCCCGGCGATTCTTCCGTTTGCTGCCATGGTAAGAGTTTTCAGTGCCTCGATTTCTCCCTCTACAACAGAAAGAGGCTTTTGCTCCAGTGCCTCCGAAACCTCATTAGGCTTGACACCGCAATCAATGAGACGCGCCGCCGCCATCATTGTATAGGATCTCGTATTTGAGAATTTGAAAAATCCCGTGTCCGTGGCAAGACCTGTGTAAAGGGGCAAAGCCACCGAAAGAGGAATTTTGGCTTTCACATAATCAATTATCTCAAACACCATTTCCGCTGTCGCGGCACGCTTCTCAATGTAAACGTAATCTGCCTTTCCGTCATTTGATATGTGATGGTCGATATTCAGCGTCTTTTTTCCAATGATTAAATCAGAAACAGCGCCTATGCGTCCCATATCAGTATCGAGAATGACAGCAAGATCAGCGTCGAATCGCTCATCATCGAGACGCTTTATCAAGTCATAGCCCGGCAAAAACGAAAGATTTCGTGGCAGCTTATCATCAATGTATATCCGCACTTCTTTTCCTTTGCTCATGAGAAATGCGCCAAGCCCCAGCGAGGAGCCTACGGCATCTCCGTCGGGATTGATATGCGCGGTGATGATGATTTTTTGTGCTTTTTCGAGGAGCCCTGCCGTCTCGTCAAGAGAAATTTTCATTTTTCGTCTCCGATTCCGCATCAGTGGAATAACTCTTTTCAGTTTCAACTTCATCTAAAAGCTTTTGAATATGCAGACTGTAGTCGAGCGTCTCGTCAATCTCAAATGAGATTTCGGGTGTATAGCGCAGCCTCACAGCTTTTCCAATTTCACGGCGAATAAAGCCTATGGAGCTTTTGAGTCCCTCCATGCATTCCTTTTTTCTGGCCTCGTCCCCCATTATGCTAATAAAAATAATTGCATTCTTGAGGTCACTCGTCATCTTTATGTCCGTGACAGTAACAAAGCCAATGCGAGGATCTTTTATCCCGTTGAGAAGTAGTTTGCTGATTTCCTGTTTTATCAGTTCTTCTACTTTTTCCTTGCGTTGTTTTCCCATATGGGCTTACTCCTTTGATGCGCCCTTCGAATCATTTTCTTCTGCCCTTGCATTTGCCTCGGTGATAGAAGTCGCAACCTCCTCCACGGCATACACTTCAAGTATATCGCCCTCGCGGAAATCGCGATAATCCTTTATCGTCAAGCCGCACTCATATCCGGCGGCGACTTCCTTCACGTCATCCTTAAAACGGCGCAAGGAATCAATCTCGCCATCAAACACGACAATATTATCACGGATAATTCGTATTTTAGAATTATTCGTGACTTTGCCCTCCAGAACGTAACTTCCTGCTACAAGCACTTTGGAGAATTTCATTACCTGACGAATCTCCACCTTGCCCTGCACTACCTCTTTGAGTTTCGGCGCAAGAAGACCGCTCATTGCAGCCTTGACATCATTCAGCGCATCATATATGACCTGATACAATCTGATATCCACGTTCTCATTGTCGGCAACTTTTCTCGCATTCGCATCAGGGCGCACATTAAAAGCAATAATAATCGCATTTGCAGCCGAAGCGAGCATGACATCCGACTCGTTGACAGCGCCTACTCCGGAATGAACAACGCTGACACGCACTTCATCATTTTTATTTAGAGCCATCAGCGAGCTGTTCAGTGCCTCAACTGAGCCTTGGACGTCAGCTTTTATTACGATATTCAAATCCTTGATATTGCCTTCCTGTATTTGCTGGAACAAATCATCAAGCGAAACTTTCTTTGACTTTATGAGCGCATTGCGCTGCTTTTCAATACGTTTCTCAGCGATTGACTTAGTCAGTTTTTCCTCTAAAACAGCAAGCTGGTCGCCTGCCTCGGGCACCCCCGACAAACCCAGCACCTCGACCGGCGTCGATGGAGGAGCCTTCTTAACATTTTCACCGCGATCATTGACCATGGCTCTTACCTTGCCATAAGTAGTGCCTGCGATTATAGAATCACCGATTCGCAGTGTGCCGTTTTGCACCAGCACAGTCGCGACCGGGCCGCGCCCCTTGTCAAGCTGTGCCTCTATGATGACCCCGCGAGCATCTCTATTGGGATCGGCCTTTAATTCTTGAACCTCGGCAACAAGAAGGACCATCTCCAAAAGTTCATCAATGCCTATTTGCTTTTTGGCGGAAACAGGCACCATGATAGTGTCACCGCCCCACTCCTCGGGAACGAGTCCCTGATTCATGAGTTCTTTTTTGACAAGATCCGGGTTCGCGCCCGGCTTATCAATTTTATTTACCGCGACGATTATCGGCACATTGGCGGCCTTCGCATGATTGATAGCCTCAATGGTCTGCGGCATGACCCCATCGTCCGCCGCGACGACGAGCACGGCAATATCTGTTACCTGTGCGCCGCGGGCACGCATAGCGGTGAAAGCCTCATGACCCGGAGTATCAAGAAATACTATTTTCTTTCCTTTGCAGTTAACCTGATAGGCACCTATTTTCTGCGTAATGCCGCCTGCCTCATGAGCAGAAACGGAGCTTTTCCTTATGACGTCAAGCAAAGAGGTCTTGCCGTGATCGACATGTCCCATAACTGTCACGACAGGCGGACGGAGGACGAGCATCTTGGGATCATCTATGATCTCAGGAATCTCCGTGGGGTCAGTCTCCGGCGGCAAAGCCTCCGCTGTGACTCCAAACTCGCTTGCGACAAGAGCTGCCGTGTCAAAATCTATTTCCTGATTGATGGTTGCCAAAACACCCATCAAAAATAATTTTTTCACGACCTCCGCAGCCGTGTAGCTCATCTTGCTTGCGAGGTCTTTCACGGCGATGCTCTCGCCAATCTTGATATGCTTTGGCCTGATTATTTCCGTCTTGACGGGAGGCTGCACATTGCGAATCTTTTTATTCTTTTTGTTGTTCCTGTTCTCATTCCTGAATCCGCGATTATCATTTTGATTATTATTCTTGAAATTATTGTTTCTGTTCCCGCCATTTTGATTATTGTTGCCACGCTTGCGATTAGAGCCGTCCCCATCATTGCGGCGACGATTTTCGTCATCGCGTTTTCCGTTTCTTTGCAAATTCTGATTATTTGAACGCATATTATTGCTGTTTCTGTTTTCAAAACGGCCGCCGGAATGACCGCCATCATTCGCTCTGCGCCCGTAATTCATCCCATCGCCAGAGCGTCTATTTTCCTGACGATGCTCTCCGTTATGCTGCTGTCGATTTCTGGCATTGCCGCCATCATTATTATAGCCATTGCCGCTACTGTTCCTAGCATTATTGCCGTTACGTTCAAAGCTATTTCCTTGACCTTGCCTGCGCTCTCTGTCGCGATCTCCCCTCGCCTGTGCCTCGCCGTTCCTCTGCTGTCCCTGCTGATAGGTTTTGGACTGCGTATTAGGCTGCTGCTGCCTTGCCGGTGCTTGCTTGTCCGCGCTCTTTATGGCGGCAGACTGCTGTGGTTTATCGCCATTATCTTTTGATGTTTGATTTTTCTTTGCGCTGTCAGCTTTTATATTCTTGTCAGCTTTTTCAGCGGGTTTGACATCCTTGTTCTGCAACTTTTTTTCCTCATCCAATGCTTTCTTTGCCGCATTCTGTTTCGCCGTCTCTCCGCTGAAGATACCCCTCAGCATCTCCCTTTCTTCTTCTCCGACAGTGCTCATATGATTCTTTACTTTATGACCATTGCGCTCCAAAAGGCTCACAACTACCTTGCTTTCCGTATGAAATTCCCTTGCCAATTCAAACACTCTATATTTAGTTGACATAGGCCCACCTCCAAAAAAACGACTCATTTCAATCATCACTTATATTTAAAGGAAAGAGTTCATCGCGTATCCCTGCAAGAACATCCTCATCAATCGCCATGCCAAAAGCTCTATTAAAGGCATGTGTCTTCAATGCGCTGTCAAAACATTCTTTTTTCTTGCAGATGTACGCGCCTCGTCCCGGTTTTTTTCCGGTAATGTCAGCGGAAATTTCTCCGCTTGGTGCTCTGACAATTCTAATCATTTCAGCCTTGGGCTGGACTTGACGACATCCCACGCACATACGGTTATGTGCTTTTTTGATGCTTGCCATCAGTCATCGCCTTCCGCCGAGAATGATTCTTCCCCCGTCACATTAACAACTTCCATGTTCTCATCCAGTTCCTCGTCCTCCGCCTGCGACTCGCTCTTTATGTCAATCTTCCAGCTCGTGAGCTTGGCGGCGAGTCGCGCGTTTTGCCCTTCCTTGCCTATTGCAAGGGAAAGCTGATAATCCGGCACAACAACCCTTGACGCCTTTTCCTCCTCATTCACGGCGACGGACACCACCTTCGCGGGGCTCAAAGCGTTTGCGATAAACTTTGCGCTGTCCTCATTCCATTTGACAATATCGATCTTCTCGTTGCGCAGCTCATCAACAACGGCCTGGACCCTCATGCCCTTTTGGCCAACGCAGGCTCCTACCGGATCTATTTCCTCATCCGAGGAAAAGACAGCAATCTTTGAACGCATTCCCGGCTCACGCGCCACGGACTTAATTTCTACAATCCCGTCCTGTATCTCCGGAACCTCCAGCTCGAACAGCCTTTTCAGAAGACCGGGATGAGTCCTTGACACAGTTATCTGGGGTCCCTTTGTAGTCTTTCTGACCTCAAGAATATATGCCTTTATCCTGTCACCATGGACATACGATTCATCGGGGATTTGCTCGGAGGCAGGAAGAATAGCAATGGTTTTGCCAAGGTCTATGAAAACATTTCTGTTCTCGACACGCTCCACCGTGCCATTTACAATATCACTTGACCTCTGATAATACTCATCATAAATATTTCCGCGCTCAGCCTCGCGTATGCGCTGCACGACAACCTGCTTTGCGGTTTGAGCGGCAATTCTCCCGAAATTGGCGGGCGTAACCTCTATCTCTATCACATCTCCGACCTCATATTCGGGCTTTATTGCCTTGGCATCAGCAAGCGACAGCTCGGTGATATCATTATCTAAAACATCGCTTTCAACCACCGTCTTAATCGCATACACATGATATTCTCCCGTAACGCGGTCCAGTGAAACCCTGACATTTTGAGCGGAGTTGAAATTGCGCTTGTACGCCGAAATAAGAGCGGACTCTATCGCGTCAAACAAGACATCAGGCGAAATCCCCTTTTCTTTTCCAAGCTCCTCAAGCGCCGGCATAAACTCCTTGCCGTAGTCAGCCATTTGCATTTTTTTCTTTGCTTTTCCCCTGCTTTTTTTTATCAAGATAAAATCCTCCCCTTATACTGCATTTGCACCGAAGGGACAAATGTAGCCTGCGCAGCAGGCGCATCGCGGTTCTATATTTCCATTCAAAATTTTGGCCTGAGATAAGTATTAGATATCAACATGGAGCCGTACTTGAGAAATTTTCTTTATCGGTACATCCTCATGGCCGCCAATATGCAAAAAATTTTCATCTCGCCCCAAAAGCTCGCCAGTTAAAAGCTTTTCTCCATTTATAGGCTCATACAACGCAACATCAACTTTCTTTCCTTTTTCGCGCTCATAGTCACGTTCATTTTTCAGAACCCTGTCAATCCCGGGAGACGAAACTTCCAATATATAGCTCTCATTGATGGCGTCATCGGCATCAAGCACGGCCTCAATTTTTTCGCTTGCCATCTGGCAATCGTCTATGCCAATCCCTCCGGGTTTGTCAATATAAATCCACAAATACCAGTCATGTTCCTTGACATACTCAATGTCAACTACTTCAATATCGGAGTCATCAAAAATACCGGCAACTGCACCCCAAACATATTTCTCAACCGATTTAGCCATAAACAAATTCCTCTTTGCACAAAATTGATATTATAAAATGAGACTTATTCAGTGGGAGTTTTAGGCTCCAACTTAACCTAGTCAAATTTACCCGTTAGCATCGAATAAATAATTCAGAAAACGCCATTATCTCATAAGAGTAAAGAGTGGGCTCGCACCCACTCTTTAGAATAATAACCATATACGATGTGATTATAGCATTAACCCGATGAAATTGCAAATCAGATTTTTTTACTTCTCTATAAACAGCAAGGGACATTATCAGGAATAACATTCTCGCATCGCCGCCGGCTTGGGCGACTTTTTTATTTGAACAGCAAAAGCTAAACGTCCTCGACTCCACTAAAGCAAATTTTAAATTTGCCCTATGCTCAATTTCAATGCTGTCAACTATCCATCTCGCACCGTCGGAGCAATCGACACCCGCCTAAAGAATGAGCTCATTCCTCAAATCGCGTACAGTACCGTCTCCTCTCCCCAGAAAGTGTAATGACGCAGGTAAAATCTGTACTCGTCATTATATGACAGTATCAGCCTCGGTATGTCAATGATGTCCTCATTCTTGTGATACACACATATGGCAAGCTTAGGCTTGTCCTTTTTTATTGTCATTTGCGCCCCCTCAAGTGCCCTCGACTCAGCTCCCTCTATGTCCATCTTTATGAACGTCACGCCTTTGCCACGAAGCTCCTCGTCAATCGACGCGACCGGCACTTCAATCTCGCCCTCGTCGCTGAGCCTGGACGAATCGTTCTCCTCGTGAAAACGAAGCACTTCACTCTTGTTCCATGCCCCCTTGGGAATCAGAGTCCATTTCTCCTTTGGCAGCGACGACAGATTCTTATTGCAATTTTTTCGATTCTCCGCGCTCGGCTCAAAGCAGTATATGTGTCTGTATTTTTTTGCCCACTTTACAAATTCGAGCGAGGTTCGCCCGTCGAAGCATCCGGCATCCACAAACACCTCTTCGCCGTTGTTTTCAAGCTGCGGCAGGTCGAAGTATTGCTTTCCCACCATAGCATCTACCACTTCGTCAAGCCTGATGATTTGCTCGTCGCCAATGCCAAGCTCATACAGCTGATCCATCATCGCGTCTTGGTAGTTCATGTTGCTCTTGCGAGCCGCTATGTATACGCGCGCTTCTTTATCGCCCTTTATTGAGTCGGGGGGC
>JAFTAB010000173.1 GCA_017458745.1 Schwartzia sp. (in: firmicutes)
AGGCCACTTTCGATACGGGAGTTCATGGACTGAATCCGGAGCTCATAAAGCTGCTCGGGCGTCTGAAATATCGCACGAGTTACGGGCAGAACGTGCTAAATCATTCGATAGAGGTTTCACATCTTGCCGGCGTTATGGCGTCTGAGCTGGGCGTCGATGTGATGCTCGCAAAGCGCGGGGGACTCCTGCATGACATAGGCAAGTCCATAGACCGTGAGGGCGAGGGGACTCATGTATCAATAGGTGTCGATATCGCGAAGAAATATCACGAGTCAAAGGAAGTCATAAATGCTATTGCCGCCCATCATGGCGATGAGGAGGCGACCACTGTCGAGGCAGTGCTGGTTGCCGCCGCCGACGCTATATCTGCGGCAAGGCCCGGCGCACGCCGTGAGAGTCTGGAGTCGTACCTCAAGCGTCTCACTCGCCTTGAGGAAATCGCGAAGTCCTTTGATGGTGTTGAGAGTTGCTATGCGATACAGGCAGGCCGCGAGATTCGCGTGATGGTAAAGCCTGACAAGGTGGACGATGTGGCGTCCATTACTTTGGCTCATGATATTGCCAAGAAGATTGAGTCCGAGCTTGAACACCCCGGGCAGATAAAGGCAACAATCATCCGCGAGACGCGTGTCGTCGATTACGCAAAATGATTATATTTTGAATTTTTGGCTGTTATAAAATGAGGATTGCCTGATGGGCACTTAATTCCCGATTAAGAAGCGGGAGTTTTAGTGCCCGTTAGCATCGGATATATTAATATCGGATATTTGGAGGATGCTTTGAGAATGATTTTTCACGGCATCCTCTTTGCTTTTATTTATGAAAAAATCTTTTGTTATTGGTGCTCGTATGATATAATGGCGTAGACATCATATCATGCCAAGTAAATGGTAAGAAATAAATTTCAAAGATTCGCGTGGAATAAAATGAGAAGTCGTTTGCGCTTATGACGCACATGCAACTTGCGAGGCACGCGGTTCTTCGATTAAAATAGTATGAAAGGGGAGTTTATATGAAAAAGCTCATTTTTAGGGGCGCGGGCGTTGCCATTATTACGCCTTTTACTGATGACGGGATAAATTATGATGAATTTGGCCGTATAATAGAGGAGCAAATAAAGAACGGCACGGATGCCATAATTGTCGCGGGCACCACGGGGGAAGCCGCCACAATGAGCGACGCCGAGCACAAGGCGGCTATAAAATTCGCCGTGGAGAAGGTCGCTCATCGTATTCCAGTGATAGCGGGGACAGGCTCCAACGACACGGATTTCGCCATACAGCTTTCGCAGTACGCGGACAGCGTGGGCGTTGATGGGCTGCTGCTGGTAACGCCGTATTATAATAAATGCACGCAGAAGGGGCTAGTTAAACATTTTGAGGCAATAGCCGACAGTGTTAAAGTTCCTTCTATCCTCTACAATGTGCCATCGCGTACCGGGGTCACGATAAAGCTGTCAACGTATGTCGAGCTCTCCAAGCATCCAAATATTGCGGCAGTCAAGGAGGCCAGCGGCGACTTGTCATCGATTTTGCGTCTGCGCCACGCTGTGGGTGATGAGCTTGCCGTGTACTCGGGCAATGATGACCAGATTATCCCGATTCTCTCGCTAGGCGGAAGCGGCGTAATCTCAGTGCTTTCCAATGTGGCTCCCCGTGACACGCATAATATCTGCCAGCTTTTCTTTGACGGCAAGATTGATGAGGCGGCAAAGCTGCAAATAGCATATACCGACCTTATAGATGCTCTTTTCTGCGAGGTCAATCCGATTCCTGTAAAGACTGCGATGCGGCTGATGGGATATGATGCAGGAAAACTGCGTTCACCGCTATGCGACATGGAAGAAGAAAATCTTGAAAAGTTGAAAAAGGCATTGAAAAACCATAATCTTATTAAATAATGGAGGACTTTATGAAAAAGATTGTTCAATTAGTAATTGCCATGATTATGATGATGGCGGCGGGCGTTGCCTCTGCCCATGTGGATACGGTGACAATCCCCGAAGGGGCGGATATCACCGGCATCGAAAGAATCGCTGTGGCGAAACCGCTTTACACGCCGCTTAAAGATTACCCGTCAATGGATGAGCTGACGCTCGCTGTCTCTGATGGAATCGTAAAGCTGAAAACTGATTTACTTGTAGTGTCATATGACGAGATGGCACGCAATATCATGAATGATACAAAGAAAGATATACGCTCTCTTGACCGCCATGTTGCCGCAAAGGTTTTTCGTGACAATGTGCCCAAATATGCCGATGCGTATGTGGTGCTGACAGTGGCGAACAACACTCGCACCGTGTTCTTCTTTGATGTTTATCGCGCGGGCACTAATGATTTGATTTATTCCAATCAGATGATAACGACGAGCGACGAGGGCGACAATGTGAAGGACTATACCGGGATGGCTGCTGATTTCTACAAATCTTTTTCCAGCTCCAAGAAACTGGAAATTGAAAAACGGGAAAAAGCTCAGCGTGAAGCCCAGAAAGCTGCCGAAAAGGCCAAGCGCGACAAAAAATAAATGCTATAAAAATTTTGCATGTCAAGTGAAAATGCTTGACATGCAATTTTTTTTTCGATATACTAGTCACGCTTGTCATTTTCAAGTCAGTAACTGTGCGCAAATAATCACTGCATTCTGCTTGTCTGAATTTGCCATGACCGCATTGTCATGACGAGTTTGTCCTTAACATTCCGTAGCGATTATTTTTTCAAATTCCTGAGTTTGCTTTACGGATACAGCGGTGAAATGTATGATAGATGAATTATTGCATAACACGGAGCTTTTTGATCTTTATGGCGCATTACTGACAGACAGGCAACGTGAGTGCCTCTCAATGTATCTTTTGGATGATTATTCGGTTTCAGAGATTGGCGAGGAGATAGGTACATCCAGACAGGCAGCGTATGATATGATTCATAGAGCCATAAAAATACTTGAGGAATATGAGTCAAAACTTTTATTGCTGAAGAAGCAGCACGATAGAGAGGCTGTGCTTGATAAGGCGTATGACGCGATAGCGGGTCTGCAATGCGATGAGGAAAAGAGAAAGGCGATTTTGATGCTTATTGGGCCGTACACCGGTTATCATCAGGGGGATAAGTAATGATTTTTGAGAGCCTATCAGAAAGGCTTCAGGCAACATTCAAAAAGCTGCGCGGACACGGAAAGCTGACCGAGGACGATGTAAATGAGGCCATGCGCGATGTTCGCATGGCGCTGCTTGAGGCTGATGTTAATTTCAAGGTTGTCAAGGATTTTATAAAACGCGTCAAGGAGCGGGCGATAGGTCAGGAAGTTCTTGAGACACTGACACCCGCGCAGGCTGTCATAAAAATTGTCGATGACGAACTTACCGAGTTGATGGGCGGGATGCAGAGCCGCATAAATATGTCGCCTGAGCCGCCGACGATAATCATGATGGTGGGGCTTCAGGGAGCCGGCAAGACGACGAGCGCGGGCAAACTCGCGCTGACGCTGCGAAAGCAGGGCAAGCATCCCATAATGGTCGCGGACGACATATATCGTCCGGCCGCCGTCAAGCAGCTTGAAGTTCTCGGCGGGCAGATAAAGGTGCCTGTGTTTTCGATGCCTGATGGCACTGATGCCGTCACGATAGCAAAATCCTCGCTCGAATTTGCGCGCTCTCATGCGGCTGATGTCATTATCATTGATACCGCAGGGCGTCTTCATATCAATGAGGAGCTCATGCAGGAGCTGAAAAATATAAAGTCAGAGGTTCATCCTCATGAGATATTGCTCGTGGTTGACGCGATGACGGGACAGGATGCCGTGAACGTGGCTCAGAGCTTCAATGATGCCCTTGGCGTCGATGGAGTCGTGCTGACCAAGATGGACGGCGATGCGCGCGGAGGCGCCGCGCTTTCGGTCAAGGCGGTCACCGGATGCCCGATTAAATTCGTGGGCATGGGGGAGAAACTGGAGGCGCTTGAGCCTTTTTATCCTGACCGCATGGCTTCCCGCATACTCGGCATGGGCGACGTGCTGTCGCTTATCGAGAAAGCCCAGACGATATACGATGCCGAAGAAGCGAAGAAGATGGAGCAGAAATTCCGCAAGGATGAATTTACGCTCGATGATTTTCTTAATCAGCTTCAGCAGGTCAGAAAGATGGGCTCGTTTGAGCAGATTCTCGGCATGATACCAGGGATGGGAAATCTCAAAAAGCAGCTTGGCGATGTAGATATTGATTTGAATGGCAAGGAGATAAAGCACGTCGAGGCAATCATCCGCTCTATGACGCCGAAGGAGCGCGCCGATATATCCATCATAAACGGCAGCCGCAGAAAGCGCATTGCGCAGGGAAGCGGCACCCGGGTTCAGGATGTTAATAAGCTGCTGAAGCAGTTCGCTGAGATGAAAAAGATGATAAAAAAGATGAAAAAAATGTCCGGCGGTGGCGGAGGCGGATTCTTGTCCCGCTTTAGGCCGCCGTTCAAGCATTAATCTTTTTTGCAATAATGAAGCTCAATTTAAGGAGGTGATTTTAATGGCAGTAAAGATTCGTTTGAATCGCATGGGCGCAAAGAAGCATCCGTTTTATCGTATTGTGGTTGCGGATTCCCGTTCTCCGCGCGACGGCCGTTTCATCGAGATTCTTGGCAATTATGATTCCACGAAGCAGCCGGCGGTCGTCAATATTGACGAGGAGAAGGCTCTCGATTGGCTGAAGAAGGGTGCAAAGCCTACGGACACTGTTCGTTCACTTTTGAGCCATAAGGGTATCATGGCCAAATTCGACGCGGAAAAGCGGGCGAAGAAGTGAGAAAGAGGATATTCACATGAAAGAGATTGTTGAGATCATAGCCAAAGCTCTCGTCGATCATCCTGAGAATGTTGTCGTTGATGAAAAGGAAGAAGACGGCGCGACACTTCTTGAGCTTCATGTGGCTCAGGATGATATGGGCAAGGTCATAGGCAAGCAGGGACGCATCGCGAAAGCTATGCGTACCGTAGTCAAGGCAGCCGCAACGCGAGAGAATAAAAAGGTAACAGTAGAAATCGTGTAATAAAAGGCAGCGGCGATAATCCTATATGGATTTGCCGCTGTTTTATTTTTTTGCAGGAGGAATTACAGGTGGACAATATCACAGTCAAACTTCCAGTGACTATAAAGGCAAAGCTAACCGAAAAACTAAAAAAGCGTATAATTGAGGAATTGACTAACAGCATAACGCAGACCGATTTGCAGCTTCAGCAGCTGGATATCGAGGAAAAAAGAGTTGTCGAGACGCAGGCTCAGAATGACCTTCAGAGATTACAGGCTATTCGCCAGCATTTTGGAATTGAGCGTCAGAAGGGTCAGAGCTTCAAGGCTGAGGCGGAGCAAAAGCTGGCCGATACTAAGAAACTTGCTATCGGCGCCGAGATTGTGCAGGGCACATTGGAGCGTCTTGCCATACTGAAGGTAGGCGATGATATGCGCGAGATGATGAATGTCGAGGTGCTCGTCGAAGATGACAAGATTATCGCCATCAGAAGCTGACAGAGAAATAAAGAACATTGTGATAGGCCGCGTCGGAGCCCCGCATGGCGTGCGGGGCGAGGCGCGTGTCGTGCCGATGACGGATTTTCCCGAGCGGTTTGAGGGAATGAGTGATGTTTTGATTGATGATAAATCAGTCGGGATTGAGCATGTCAGATATCATAATGACAAAATCATTATAAAGTTTAAGGGCTGCGACTCGCGTGATGACGCTCAAAAACTCACCGGCAAGATGCTCTCGGTGCCTCGCTCCGAGGCAATGCCGCTGAATGAGGGCGAGTATTACACGTTTGACATCATCGGGCTTTTAGTTTTTGACGATAACGGTGAGTATCTTGGCAAGGTAGTGAACGTCCTGGAGACAGGGAGCAATGACGTGTATGTGGCGCGTGATGATAATGGCAGTGAGACACTTATTCCCGCGTTGAAGTCTGTTGTCAAGGAAATAAATCTAAAGGACTCCCGCATGGTCGTTTCCATGCCGGAAGTAATTGAATAAATGCGAATTGATATATTGTCGCTTTTTCCGGCGATGTTTGACGGGCCATTCGGCGACAGCATAATAAAGCGCGCCGTTGATAACGGGATACTTGAAATTCATATTACCAATCCGCGTGATTTCACTTATGATAAGCACAATAAAGTTGATGATTCTCCCTTTGGCGGGGGGAGCGGAATGGTGATGAAACCCGAGCCGGTGTTCCGCGCTGCAAGGTCGGTCATAGAGTCAACAAATATAAATAATCGTCGGGTTTTGCTGATGAGCCCCGCCGGAAAGACTTTCACGCAGGAAAAGGCAAAGGAGCTGGCGGAGTATGACCAGCTGATTATCATTTGCGGTCATTATGAGGGCTTTGATGCGCGAATAGCTGAGCATATCCCCGATGAGGAAATATCAATCGGCGATTATGTGCTCACTGGCGGCGAGCTTCCCGCGATGGTCATAGTTGATTCGGTGGCGCGCATGATTCCCGGCGTCCTTGGCTCTGAGGAATCTGCACCGACGGACTCATTTTATGACGGCTTGCTTGAGTTCCCTCAGTATACGAGGCCGCGTGATTATCATGGCATGACCGTGCCGGAGATTTTGATTTCCGGAGATCACGCAAAGATTGACGAGTGGCGCAGAAATGAATCGCTTCGCATTACATTTGAAAAGCGTCCCGAATTGCTTGAGAAAGCAAAGCTCACCGAAAAAGACAAGGCTTTTTTGTCTTCGCTTTCAGCAAATAAATAATTTTCTTAATTGTCGGTTTTTTGACGCAATTCCCTCTTTCGATTATAATGACAAAGTGCACTGGCGCGATGATTTTTTAATAAAAAACGACGCAGATGGCAGCATGTGCAATGTCGTTGTTCAATTATCATCATGTCAGTACGCTGGGGCAAGAATGAATCATCGCAAGGGGGCAACGATGTGACAAAAAATCGACAAATTTTATTTTTAGCTGCTTTTCTGGCAATGCTTATGATGAGTGCTACTGCATTAGCAAATGGCGTGATGGCTAAAGACGGCATGCGGGGAGAAAGCGTGAGGCGCGTTCAGGCGATGCTGCTGGAGCAGGGGTATCTAAAAAGGGAGTCAAGCGTTGATGGTATCTGCGGCAATGAGACAGTCGCCGCGATTCGCCATTTTCAGAAAGATAATAAACTCAAGGTTGATGGTATATGCGGCGAATTGACTTACGCGGAGCTAAAGAAAAAATCAAACTTATCGTTTGAAGATAAAGATCATAAAAGTGACGGGAATAAGAAAAAAGGAACAGTGAACGAACCGCATAAAGGTGAAGTGGTGTATGTGGAGGCCACGGGATATAGCGCGTATGACCCCGGCAATGGCTCCCATACGGCGAGCGGAACTCTGGTACGTCATGGCGTGATAGCTGTTGACCCTTCGTTTATTCCGCTGGGAAGCCGCGTTTTTATTCCGGGCTACGGCGAGGCAGTGGCGGAGGACATCGGCTGGGCGATACAGGGAAACCGCATAGACGTCGCTTTTGACACGCACGAGGAAGCACTCGAATTTGGCAGACAGGAATTAGAAATATACATTTTGGAATATGCCGATGGCACTTGAAAATAAGTGAGCTATTCTTTTTTATGTAAGACACTAAGGGTAAGGGGAATATCTTTCTAGAGTCAGTTTTTTGTCCGTTTTATCTTTAGATGATCAGGCAGCGCCTTCGCTCTTTTCCTTTTGGGAAATGAGCGGGGCGCTGCCTTTTGTTGTTATACTACTCTAAAGATTTAAAAATCTAACAGAGAAGTAGTATTATTGGGAAATTAATCAGGCGAAAAAAGAATTTTTGACTTTTTGTCATTTTCCTCTTGCTTTTTTTATAATAAAGGATTATTATATGGATTGTGAGTTAGCACTCAATGATGATGAGTGCTAACAAAAAAGATTTTGCTAGGAGGAAGATAAAATGATTAAGCCATTAGGCGAGCGTGTTGTTGTTAAGGTTGCAGAGCAGGATATGAAAACGGCGAGCGGCATTGTGCTCCCCGATACAGCTAAAGAAAAGCCACAGCAGGGAGAGGTTATAGCGGTTGGCGCAGGCAAGATGCTTGAGTGCGGCAAGCTTGCCCCTATGGATGTAAAGAAGGGCGACAAGGTTCTTTTTGCAAAGTATTCGGGAAATGAAGTGAAGGTGGATGACGAGGATTATTTGATTATCCGTCAGAGTGACATTCTTGCGGTTCTTTGATTTTTTGATATTGCTCTCAAATTCAAAGATTTAATTTGAGAGATGCCTGTTTCGTGGGCTTTAGCCACGTTAAAGACGGTCTGAAATCTCATGTGGAGCCTGTAAGAAATTGAAAACAGGTTTTTGTATGATAGATAAAATATAAGTATTTGGATAATTTATTTTGGAGGTACTAGAAGATGGCAAAACAGATTCTGTTTGATGAAGAGGCGCGTCGCGCCCTTGAGAGAGGCGTTGATGCTCTTGCTAATGCTGTAAAGGTAACGCTCGGGCCTAAAGGCCGTAATGTTGTGCTGGACAAGAAGTTTGGCGCTCCGACCATCACAAATGACGGTGTGACGATTGCCCGCGACATCGATCTTGAGGATCCGTTTGAGAACATGGGGGCGCAGCTCGTCAAGGAAGTCGCCACAAAGACGAATGACGTTGCCGGTGATGGCACGACTACTGCCACGCTTCTCGCGCAGGCAATGATTCATGAGGGAATGAGAAATGTCGCTGCCGGCGCGAACCCGATGATTCTCAAGAAGGGCATCGAGACTGCCGTAAAGGCGCTGGTTGACGAGATAAAGAAGAAAGCGAAAAAGGTTGCCGACAAGGATTCCATTGCTCAGGTTGCCGCTATTTCTTCATCTGATGAGGAGATTGGCAATCTCATTGCCGAGGCAATGGAGAAGGTGGGCAAGGACGGCGTCATCACTGTCGAGGAGTCCAAGACGATGAACACGGCTCTCAATGTGGTTGAGGGAATGCAATTCGATCGCGGATATATTTCCCCGTACATGGTCACTGACACCGACAAGATGGAGGCTGTCCTCAATGACCCGTACATTCTGATTACCGATCGCAAGATTTCCGCTATTTCAGATATTCTTCCAATCCTTGAGGAAGTAGTAAAGCAGGGCAAGGAGCTTATGATTATCTCTGAGGATCTCGACGGAGAGGCTCTTGCCACTATCGTTGTCAATAAGCTGCGCGGCACGTTCAAGGCTCTCGCTGTTAAGGCTCCGGGCTTTGGCGACCGCAGGAAAGCGATGCTTGAGGATATTGCAATTCTCACGGGAGGCAATGTCATCAGCGAGGAGCTTGGCCGCAAGCTGGACAGCGTGACGATTGCTGACCTCGGCCGTGCTCATCAGGTTCGTGCGACGAAGGATGAGACCACGATTGTTAACGGGCTTGGCGACAAAAAGGCTATCAAGGCTCGTGTCGAGCAAATCAAGAAGCAGGTTGCTGACACGACATCCGATTTTGACAAGGAGAAGCTTCAGGAGCGTCTCGCGAAGCTCGCCGGCGGCGTTGCTGTCATAGAGATTGGCGCGGCGACTGAGGTAGAGATGAAGGACAAGAAGCTCCGCATTGAGGATGCTCTGAATGCTACCCGCGCTGCCGTTGAGGAGGGCATTGTCCCGGGCGGCGGCACCACGTTCATTGATATTCTTCCTTCGCTGGAGAAGATTAAGGCAACGGGCGATGTCAAGACGGGCGTTGACATTGTTAAGCGCGCGATTGAGGAGCCTGTTCGTCAGATTGCAAACAATTCAGGCCTTGAAGGCTCGGTTGTTGTCGAGGAAGTCAAGAAGGCAGGAATCGGCAAGGGCTTCAATGCGCTGACCGGCGAATATACCGACATGATTAAGGCCGGTATTGTTGACCCGGCAAAGGTGGTTCGTTCCACGTTGCAGAATGCTTCCAGCATTGCCGCGATGGTTCTCACTACTGAGACGTTGGTCGCCGACAAGCCTGAAAAGCAGCCTCCCGCAATGCCGGCTGGCGGCATGGGCGGCGGAATGCCCGGCGGCATGATGTAATCACCTGATTGCATTTTTTCCTTAAATATTATTTGATTGCAAATGGCATCACGATTATTTTCGTGGTGCCATTTTTTATTGATTATGTGATATAATTATTTTGACGCTGTGAGTAATTGGGGCGTATCTCATTCAATTCTAAAATTTTGTTGCGTTGGAATGAATAAGGAGTAGAGTCGATTTGCATATTGTGCTTGTTGAACCGGAAATTCCAGGAAACACGGGAAATATTTCACGGCTTTGCGCCGCTACCGGAATGGAGCTTCACCTCGTGAGGCCTCTTGGATTTTCGACTGATGATAAGCATTTGAAACGTGCGGGGCTGGATTATTGGCATCTCGTGAAAATATCATATCACGACTGCTTTGATGAAGTTGAAAAATTATTTTCCGGTCATGCTTTTTATTTCTTCTCAACCAAGGCAGCAAAATCTTATTCAGAGATTCAATATACTGATGATGATTTGCTTGTCTTTGGCAAGGAGAGTGCGGGGCTGCCGGAGAGCTTGCTGAAAGCGCATTATGAGTCCTGCGTGCGTATACCTATGATATCCGAGTCGCGCTCATTGAATTTGTCGAATGCTGTTGCCGTGGCATCATATGAGGCTTTGCGCCAGCTCAATTTTAAAGGGCTAAAACAAGAAGGAAAATTAATTTAATAAAAAAGGAAGACATAATTTGGATAATCAAAAATATAAAAAAATAATTGATGCGTTAAATGGATTTCTGCCAAATGATAATATTTTGCTCGACGAGCCAATGAGGCTTCATACGACGTTCCGCGTTGGCGGGCCTGCCGATATTTTTGTGCTGCCGTCGTCTGTAGACGAGCTGAAAAAGATTTTTGATGCTGCGAGAAAATTTGATGTCCCTGTCACTGTCTTGGGGAACGGTTCAAATGTGCTTGTGAGTGACCGTGGGATTCGTGGCGTTGTTATTGAAATTGGGAAAAATCTTTCATTTATTCGCAGGGATGGCGCCACGCTTTGTATCGGAGCTGGCACAATACTCGGGGCGGCCTCAAAATTTGCAATGGAACATGGACTGACGGGGCTGGAGTTCGCG
>JAFTAB010000004.1 GCA_017458745.1 Schwartzia sp. (in: firmicutes)
AGCCCATAGTCCAGCATCGTAGCCGAGATTCCGACCACCTTTGCCCCCGGCAGTTCCTCCTCAAACCTCGCAAATATTTTTTTAAAATCATCGGTGGGAATCTGAAATGATTCGATTTGTATTACCGTCTCCCCGGCCTCACGGTAATTACGGCTCTCCTTTATCCTGCCGATTGCCTCATCCGGCGTCCCGCATGCAAAATTATCCTCCAGCCTCGACTGGTCTATATAGGGGCATTTTACGTTGCCGCTGGCAAACACCACCATCCCCTCCGCGAAATCGCGGTTATTTGAAACCACATATAGTTCCTGTCTCATAGTGACTCCTCCGAAAATATGATTTACCCTTTCACGAGCCGAAACACCGCTATCTCCGGCGGGCAGCCCAGCCTCCACGGGAACCAGCTCCCGTTGCCGCTGTGGACGTAGCCCACCGTGTCACCGACACGATAGACTCCCCGCATGTATTTGAAAACCGGCGGCACCAGCGGCACGCCCATCAATCCAAGCTGCCCGCCGTGAGTGTGCCCTGTCAACACAAGAGTCGCATCATGCTCCGCCGCGTCGTCTATGAAATCAGGGTGATGCGCCAGCAGCACCGTCACCGCGTTTTTCGGTATCCCCTCAAAAGCCTCCCTCGCGCACCGTTTTTCTTTTTCCTCAAAAGCGCTGCGTGGCCTCGGGTAATCGACCCCAACGATGTAAAATGGCCGCTTGCCTTTTTTCAGGCGTATGTGGTCATTTTTTAGCACATGAATTTTTGTATTTATAAGTGCCCTGTTCGTGCGCTCGACATCTCGGAAATACTCGTGATTGCCATAGCAGAACCATATCCCGTCGGGGAACCGTTCGGTATATTCGCCTATGAGCGACACCGCCCGCTCATTCATCTCATTGTCATCAAAGATGTCGCCCGTGAGCGCGAGGACATCAGCTTTTGTCCCAGCCGCCTTCTCCATCAGGTCGCGAAGATCGTCAAGCGAGAAAAACTTCCCAAGATGCACGTCGCTTATCTGGGCGATACGATAATTTTCCAAATCATCGCCTATTTCGCCCACCGGGACATCCATCTCGCGCACGACAGTCTCAATTCTCCCTGCCGTTCCGCCATAGAGGCTCGCCCCCGCCGCGACTATCGGGTATATCATCGCGCCCTTCAGCAGCCTCCTTTTATCGGGGTCAGCGACATAATCCGTCCGACTTGCCGAGCGGTAGTATGCCCACCGCGCGAGGCGGATGAGCGCGACAATCAACCCGAATAAGAACTGCGCCATCCATATCATCGCAATAATTATATACGAAATCCGCTCCGCCTCGTCATGCCCATGAAAAAGCGACCTGCCAAATATCATGACAGCAACCGTCGCCATATCCAGCAGCATGAGCCCGCCGCGCGCCCCCGCGAGGCGAGAAGGCGAGACAATGGCACCCAGCGCATACCATGACAGAGCGATTACCATAATAAAAACAACTGACAACAACGCAAAAAACAAAATCATTTCAATCCTTCCGATATTAAGGAACGCTCACAAAAAAATGAGACCTAATCGAATTTTCCCAGTGCCCGCAAGCGTCAGGCAAATATCATTATCCCCGTATTCTTTGAAATGAGCGTGAAAAAATAAAAGGTCACGCCCAAAACGAGCATGACCCCAAAACAACAAATCTAAAAATTTCCTATGCCTCTCCTCTGAGATGGGCAAGCTCAGCCTGCCGCTCCGAATAGTACCATCGAATCGACTTGCCGATGGCGCATCTCACGGCGTCGAGCCGCCCCTGCTGGGCCAGCTTCTTCAATCGCGCGGCATCAAACCCGCTGATAGAGAGATAGCTCGCAGACAAGTACCCCCTTCGTTTAAGATGATTTCGATACTCCGCACTGTCACGCCTGTCCATTTCCACATTCCTGATAGCCATAAGAATATCACCCCATCACATTTGATGGAAGAAAGAGGTCAAAGGCAGTCAAAGACGGATGAACCAATGACATTTCTCCCTCTTGGGATTTCGTGCATTCTGCACTGTCCCATTCCTGCGCCGCACGGCCTCCCAACCATGCAGGCAACGTGATTGTCATTCATCCAAACGACGGTGTTATTATAACATAATAATGTAACCTTGTATACCCCTTATACAAATTTTTTGTATCTCGCCACAACATATAGGGGCGCATGAATTGATTATGCCGAAAAAAATCAATCCATGCGCCCATGTCATTCATCAATATTTACTTATCTATAATATTTTATCCGATGCTAACGGGCGCTAAAACTCCCGCTTCTTAAGCGGGAGTTAAGCGCCCATAAGGCAATGGGTAAATTCGACTAGATTAAGTGGGAGTATAAAACTCCCACTTAATAAGTCTCATTTTATTACCTCGATGAAAGTCCCTCGCGGGGAATGACATCGTGCGAGCCGCCCTCAACTATGCTCACCGATGATACCAGCGTGAGCTTTGCCTTCTGCTGAAGCTCCTTTATGCTCAGCGCGCCGCAATTACACATCGTCGAGCGTACCTTTGAGAGAGTGATGCCCACGTTGTCGCGAAGCCCGCCCGCGTAAGGCACGAATGAATCGACGCCCTCCTCAAATGATAACTTTCTGTCGCCTCCGAGGTCGTAACGCTGCCAGTTGCGGGCGCGGTTCGAGCCCTCGCCCCAATACTCCTTGTAGTAGGTGCCGTTGATTTTCACTTTTTCCGTCGGGCTCTCGTCGAATCGAGCGAAATATCTGCCCAGCATCAAGAAATCGGCTCCCATCGCGAGCGCAAGCGGCACATGGTAATCATGGACAATGCCGCCATCGGAGCACACCGGCACATATACGCCCGTCTCCTCGAAATATTCATCGCGAGCCTTGCAGACGTCAATCAATGCCGTCGCCTGCCCGCGCCCGATTCCTTTAGTCTCGCGAGTGATGCAGATAGAGCCGCCGCCAATTCCGACCTTCACGAAATCCGCCCCCGCTTTCGCGAGGAACAGGAACCCGTCACGGTCCACAACATTTCCCGCTCCCACCTTCACGTCATTGCCAAAATTCTTGTGAATATATTCGAGCGTTATCTTCTGCCACTCCGAGAAGCCCTCCGACGAGTCAATGCAGAGCGCGTCAACTCCGGCATCAAGGAGAACCTTGACACGCTCCGCGTAGTCGCGCGTGTTTATTCCCGCGCCAACCAGATAGCGTTTCTGCTTGTCGATGAGCTGATTCTCGTTTTCCTTGTCATCAGTGTAGTCCTTGCGGAACACCATATAGCGCAGTCTCTGATTTTTGTCGATAAGCGGGAGCATATTGAGCTTGCTCTCCCAGATGATATCATTCGCCTCGGAGAGCGTCGTCGTCTCGTCGGCATAGACCAGCTTTTCAAAAGGCGTCATGAAGTCCTTGACCTGCATGTCATTCGTCATGCGCGAGATGCGATAGTCCCTGCTCGTAACGATGCCGAGCAGCTTGCCTGTCGGCGTGCCGTCCTCGGTGACAGCCATCGTCGAGTGACCCGTGCGCGCCTTCAGCTCAAGAATCTCCCCGAGCGTCGTCGTCGGCTTTATGTTTGAGTCGCTGGAGACAAATCCCGACTTGTAGCTTTTGACTCGGCGCACCATCTGCGCCTCCTCCTCGGGAGTCTGCGAGCCATATATAAAAGAAATGCCGCCCTCCTTCGCGAGCGCGACGGCCATAGTGTCATTCGACACGGCCTGCATGATGGCGGACACCATCGGAATATTCAGCGATATGGCAGGCTCCTCGCCCTTCCTGTACTTGACGAGCGGCGTCTTGAGCGACACATTCGCCGGGATGCACTTCTCTGATGAATAGCCGGGTACCAAAAGATACTCGCCAAAAGTATGCGACGGTTCCTCATAATAGAATGCCACTTGCAATCTCCTCCTCAAACAGATTATAAGAAAATGAAGTTTTGCTAATTCTAGTATAGGCTTCAATCTTTGTCAAGAATAATCACGCCATACCTCACGGGGCTGTATTTCCCCCCGACGAACGTCTCAAATCCCAGCCGCGAAAATTCATTGCTCCTGCTGTTTTCCTTCAGCACCACTCGACGACGGGCGACACGGCATGCCTCTCTGACAGCCTCCCCGCCGACCGGGCGCATATCGGCGAAATCGCGCAGCGGGTGCATGGACGCGCTCTTTGTCAGCGGATGGCGAAACATCGGGTCAAAGTAAACCGCGTCAAAAGAATCGTCACGCTGGTGTCGCAAAAATGAAAGATAATCCTCGTTTATAACCTTTACACGGCGCATCGCGCCTGTCACATATTCATTCTCTCCGACGTAATGCGTCAGCCCGTACCGCACAACTCCGGATATGAGGCCGCTCGCCTCCAATGCCACGACGCGCCCACTTTCCCCCGCGCCGTAGCTCTCGACGATGGCGTCGGCTCCGAGGCCGAGAGTGCAGTCAATCACCTCATCGCCCTCGCGAATGTCCATTGCCTCAATCAGATGATCCACGCCGCCATGACGCAGATTCTTTATTCGCACATGCGCCATGCTCGGGTGAAAGAAAAACTCGCCGTCGTCGGAGTCCAGTACCAGCTCGCCCCGCCTCGCGACGACGACAAAGCCCACGCCAAACCGCTCGCGAATAACCGCAAGCGAGCATTTATCCCGCCTGACATACTCGCCGCCGAGTGCGGCAGCCGCCTCCATGGCAAGCGGCTCATTCGCTGAAATATTTTTTTGTGATGTCGTGACAATTATTTTTTGCAATATTATAGCCTCTGACCTATAAAATCATTCAAGCACATCATATCGCCCGACCTCAATCAGCCTCATGGAAAGAGCCGTGACGGGCGCATCGTCGGAGCTTATTCCCTTGCCGCCTCGCACCTCGGGGCTCCATCCATTCACCGCGTTGAAAATGCGATATGACACGTCGTATTTTTCAGAAAGTGCTCCCTCAATCTGTATAGTTATCCCAAATATCGGTCTGCCTTTTTTGCCCGCGCCTGCCGCTTCACCGTCGCGCCGCTCGGGCATCCAGCCCGCGCCGGGCGCATATACCTCGTAGCAGAGGGCGGGCTCGTCCGCCGCAGGGATGAGCCTCACTCGTATTGCATCTATCGCCTCGCCGTCTTTTCCCGCTTCCTGCCCCTCGTAGCAGACGGGGAGCCACCCCTTTCCCATTATATGGGCATCGTAGGCTATCAGCGGCCGTCCCTTTGTCAGCGATTCGAGTGCTTTTATATGGTTTTCCGCCTCACTCGCGTCCCACATCAGCGACGCGATCTCCTCCTCCGCACAAGCTCGGCTGGGAGAGCGCGACGGCAGCCCACTCGGAAAATCCTTCCCCGTGAACTCCTCATAAAACCGTGCCAGAAGCGAGACGAAATCCTTTTCATCGAGTATATCAAGATTTTTTTCTTTGGCTGCCCACTCGCACCACCGCGAAATATAATCGCGAACAACGCGCCCGTCGGCCAGCGTGTCGTCCCCGCATACATCACCGAACATATCGGCGACGAATTTCTTCCAGTACGTCGTCGCGCCCATCAGCAGCACGCCTAGGTCACGCTGCCCGTACAGGAAATTCATGGAAACGTCGACCATGCGCCAGTCCGCCCCGGCAGCCTCATTCACAAGGCACTGCGGGACAATGACCGAATCGTGCGTCCTCACCAGAAGCGTGAGCTTCACTCCACGCTTCGCAAAAAGCGCGAAATGCGCGAGCGTCCCCATAGTGCAGGCAATCTCATCGGCGCGCGCGACGACATTTATCTGTTCGGCAAAAGTGTACTTCTCCGGCTCAAAAACGAAATACCCTTTGCTTTTGAAAAATTCCTCAAAATATTCCTCGTTGCAGCATGAGACAAGGCCATTATCATATGAACGGCGCGAAAGATAAACCTTGCTGCTCCCGCTGCCGCCGCGGGAGCATACATTTTGCTTTATCGCTTCATAGGGAATCAGGTACTCCTTAGTAAAAAATCCGCCCCAGCTATGGACGGATTCATCCGGCACAATGACAGACGCAAAGCGCGTCGGCCGCTCGACATAAATCAGCCTGTCGCCGTCTATCCCGAGAGCCTCAAAAAAATCATCAAACCACGCCCGCCTGTTCCATATAGCCGTTGTGAATGCTATTTTCAGCCGCAGATCCTTCCTCTGCAAAAAATACCAGAACCGAGACATTCCCTCCAGCATGAAATGACCAAAATGACCGAGTATCACGCCTCCGAAAATCACCGTCTCGTCCATGTGCTCCAATTCGCCCTCATCCACATGATACGACTCCGTGACTGACATGGTGCCGGGATGCTCGGGAGCATCCCGAAGAAGTCCCGCGACAAAGCGAAAATTCCCGTCGCAGACGCCACCCAAATATTTATCGGCTGTCTGCCCGGGACGGGAGCCGGCCGGGACAAGCAGCGTCGGGAGCACTATACCGCCCTCCACCGTCTTTACGTCAAGAGGTCTGTCCGAAAAACATTTCCTTTCGCAATAGGGCTTCCACTCGTCATAATTTTTTACGTAAAGCCTCTTGGCTGAATCCTCCAAAGCCTTTTCCCCCAAAATCCTCGCTCGCTCATTTCTTTTCTTCGATCATGCCTTGCTGAAGCGCCTCTTTCAATATATCGTGCTTTGTCATGGTGGTGTCATCCGGCTCGGCATGGGACAGGGCGCACATCATCCAAAAAAGCATCGAGGTTGGAATATTGAAAAGCACGAAGTCCGTGATTCCGCCTATCGCTATCGTCGCCAATGCCATCACTGTCCCGAGGTGAAATGCCCGCATGAAGGGCACGTCATCCGTGAGCGAGCGACGAAAAGAACGCCACATCGTGCCGAACAAATTCCACATGAATGATGCCGCGCCGAACAGGCCAATCTCCGCGGCGTAGTTCAGGTACATATTATGCGCGTGATATATTTTCACCGAGAGGTCATTTATATAAAAATCATACTCCGGATAAACCGAGAGATATGAGCCCCAGCCGATGCCCAAAAAAGGATGGTCGAGTATCATGTCGCCGGTGCTCTCCCATATCGCGAGCCTCATCTCGGACGATGTGTCAAGCCCCGTGAACACGCTCGCTATGCGCTCCGCCAGCACGGGATCTATCATAAATGCCGCGCCGCAGAGCACTACTAGCCCCACCAGCACCCGCCAGTCCCTCAATACGCCATAAAGGAAGACCACTATGACGAGAGAGAAAACCGCGCCCCTTGCATACGTCATCGCTAGACAAGCCGCTAGGCACACGATGAATGTTCCTATCGCGATACGCGTTGACTTTTCCTTCATGGTAACCAGAAAAGCAATCGCCATCGCGATGACCTCATCGAGATATCCGGCCAAGATATTCGGATTCTCCCATGTGGAAAAGACGCGCTTCTTCAGCTCGGGAAAAGCCTCGGGGTCAACCCATTTTATATTGCTCTCGTCGATGCCGAAAAAATACTGAAAAAATCCATATGCCACGACGATGACCGCCCCGAGCGTCAACGCCTCGACGACGTGGCGAAGCTGTGTCTCATTCCTCACCGTCTGGCCGGCCAAAAGATACGTCGCCATGTAAATTCCGACCAGATTGTAGTAATTGTAAAAGCTCAGCGCGGGATTGGGAGACGAGATAACCGAAGCCCCGCTGATAATAGCAAAAGCAAGCACATAGTTGTCATACGGCAGACGGCGAAAGTGAAGATCCTCATCCATCTTCATCTGCACTAGCCACAGTACTACTCCCGCTATCGCCGCGAACGATGCGAGCCATGGCGAGAGCGCCACGAAAAAGGCCTCCGCCACAATCGCGTAGTATCGCCAATCCTCTATCATGAGAAGATTGCGCTTTCGCTGGAATGCGCTTTTCATTGCGCGTTACACCCCACATGATTTTTGCCAATTATACTCTTTCTAATCGCGCCTATGAGATAAAGCGAGCCGCATACCACGAGCGGACGCCCCTGACCGTCGCCTGCTGTCAAAAGAGCGAGGTCGAGTGCCTTGTCCCTATCGCTCTCCCCGTGAGCCTTGAGACTGTCAGCCGCCGCCTTGCCGCCGACGCCATCGAGCAGATTTTTTCTCGCGCTCTCAATCACCTTCATTGGCTCCGCTGCCCGCTCCGAGTCCGGCATCGTCGCTACTATCTCATCACACGGGCGAATAAGTGCCCCCGTGATTCCGTCTATGTCCTTGTCGGCGAGCGCGCCAATGAGGAAAACCCGTCCGCGTTCCTCCTCGTCGGGGATATACTCGTCAAGCGACTCGCGCAGGGCGGATGCGCCCGCCGGATTATGCGCCCCATCGACGATAATTTTTTGACCGCCAATTTCCATAAGCTCAAATCGCCCGGGCCACGCCATCCGTGACATCGCCCCCTGAATCGCGGCGACGCTTACCCTGCCGTCATTTTCTTGAAGCATCAAAAGCGCCATCGCGGCGACCGCGCTGTTTTCTGCCTCATAGCTGCCCACGAGCGACAGATGATAGCCAAAACTCTGACCCTTCATTTTCTCGATTTTGAGACGGACATCACGCCCATCATCATGAGCCTTGCCCCATTCGGCCAAAAAATCACGTCCCAATATCATGAGTGGCGAATTTTTCTCGCTCGCCGTCTTTTTGATAATTTCGAGCGGCATCCCATTCGCTGCGGTGACGACAGGCACCCTCTCCTTTATTATGCCCGCCTTGTGATGCGCCACTCCCTCCAGCGTTCCGCCGCATTTGTCAGCGTGCTCCATCGTCACATTCGTGATAACGGATATAACAGGCGTGATAACATTCGTGGAGTCGAGCAGGCCGCCGAGCCCCACCTCTATGACGGCGTACTCGACATCTCTTTCGGCGTAGAAAAGGAACGCCGCCGCCGTTAGCGCCTCGAACTGGGTCGGGCTCTCATCGCCCTCGCCGGTCATCACTTCGACTGCATCGCGCACGCGGCTCATCACGTCGGCAAACTCCGCCTCGCTGATTTCGGCGCCATCGACCCGCATACGCTCCGTGTACGATACCAGATGAGGCGACGTGTATAGCCCCGTGCGGCACCCCGCCCCCGTGAGGGCAGAGGCGATCATCATTGAGACGGAGCCCTTCCCGTTAGTCCCCGTGACGTGTATTGTCTTATACCTGCGCTCCGGATTTCCCAGCAGCCCGCACAGCCTTTTTATGCGCGAAAGGCCTAATCGCATACCGTAAACATTCAGCTCATCGAGCCAAAAAAGTGATTCATCGTATGTCATTGACAGCATTTCCTTTGAAACAATGCAAAACAACCGTCCTCATTTTCCATTATGCCATCGCTTTCAGTTGCTCCATGCGCGCGATGAGAGTCCCGCGCTTGGCCTCCGCCTCTTCCTTCTTCGCCTTTTCCTTTTCCACGACAGCAGCGGGGGCCTTGGCCGTGAAGTTCTCATTATTCAGCTTTGCCGTTGTGCGTTTTATCTCATTCTCGATATTTTCGAGTTCTTTTTTGAGCCGTGCGCTCTCCTTCTCTACGTCGATAAGCCCTTTCAGCGGAAGATATGATGTCACGCCGCCCGACACCGCCGTCAGCGCATTCCTCGGATGCTCGTCGCCGTCGTTCATGATTGTCATGGGCTCCACGTCCGCCAAATTTTTGAAATATATCTCATGGGACGCGAAAACGTCGCGCAGAGTCTCGTCGCTCAGCGATATAGCAGCCTCGCTCTTCTTGCCGGGCTGCGCCCCGACCTCAGCTCTCATATTGCGGATAGCCTTTATCGTGTCCATGATGGCCGTCATGCACCGCTCCGCGTCCTCGTCAATGCGATTCGCCTCGCCGCTCGGCCACTCCGCTGCCATGATGCTGATGCCCTCATGCGGCAGATGCTGCCACAGCTCCTCCGTGATGAACGGCATGAAAGGATGCAGCAGCCTCAGGGTATGCTCAAGCACATAGGCGAGCACATACTGCGCCGTCATGCGCGAGGCGTCACCGCCGTCCTTCGCATAAAGGCGCGGCTTCACCAGCTCGATATACCAGTCGCAAAGCTCGCTCCAGATAAACTCATAAATCGCGCGGGCCGCCTCGCCCAGCTCAAACTTCTCAAGATTTTCCGTCACGCCCTCGACCGTCTTGGCATAACGCGAGAGAATCCATCTGTCCTCGAGGGTGAAATCATCGCCGCAAGGCACAAAGCTCCCATCAAATCCCTCAAGATTCATCATCATGAACCGCGACGCGTTCCAAAGCTTGTTCGCGAAATTCCTCGCCGACTCGACGCGATTCCAATAAAATCTCAAATCATTTCCGGGCGTGTTGCCGGTCACGAGCATGAAACGAAGCGTGTCGGCGCCGTACTTGTCAATGACCTCCACGGGGTCGATGCCGTTGCCGAGGGATTTGCTCATCTTGCGTCCCTGGTCGTCGCGCACCAGCCCATGAATGAAAACATGACGGAACGGGATGTCCTTCCCAAACTCCAGCCCCATCACGACCATGCGAACCACCCAAAAGAAGATGATGTCATAGCCGGTCACGAGCACGCTTGTCGGATAAAAATGACGCAGCTCGCGCGTGTCGTCCGGCCATCCCATCGTCGCGAACGGCCAAAGCCCCGAGCTGAACCATGTGTCGAGCACATCCTCATCCTGACGTATATGCTTGCCTCCGCACTTAGGACAGGTGTCAATGTCATCGCGTGAGACAATCGTCTCCCCGCAGTCATCGCAATACCACGCGGGAATACGGTGACCCCACCAGAGCTGACGCGAGATGCACCAGTCGCGTATATTCTCCAGCCAATTTATGTAAATTTTAGAAAATCTCTCAGGCACGAATTGGATGCGCCCATCACGCACCGCCTCGATAGCGGGCTTTGCCAGAGTATCCATCTTCACGAACCACTGCTCCGAGACAAGCGGCTCGATTGTCGAATTGCAGCGCGAGCAATGGCCGACGGAGTGCTCATGCTCCTCGATTGACGAGAGCACGCCGAGGGACTTCAGCTCCTCGACAATCTTCTTGCGGCACTCGTACCTGTCCATGCTGGCATACTTTCCCGCCTCATCCGTCATAGTGCCGTCATTTCCGATGACCTTTATCTGCTCCAGATTGTGCCTCTCGCCCATGTCATAGTCATTGGGGTCATGCGCGGGCGTCACCTTGACCGCGCCCGTGCCGAACTCCCTGTCAACGTACTCATCGGCAAAGACGGGAATCTTTCGCCCGACAATAGGCAGCACGACCATCTTGCCGACCACGTCCCTGTATCGCTCATCCTCAGGATGCACCGCGACTCCCGTGTCGCCGAGCATCGTCTCCGGGCGAGTCGTCGCAATCTCAATATATCCGCCCCCCTCGGCGAGAGGATAGCGGATATGCCAGAGATGCCCCTGCTCCGTCTTGTGGTCGACCTCAATGTCAGAGATCGCGGTATTGCAGTGAGGGCACCAATTCGTGATGCGAGTGCCACGATAGATTAGCCCCTTCTCATAGAGCGACACGAAGACCTCACGCACGGCTCGTGAGCATCCCTCGTCCATAGTGAACCGCTGACGCTCCCAGTCGCACGATGAGCCGAGAGAGCGGAGCTGGCTCATGATGCGGTTGCCAAACTTCTCCTTCCACGCCCACACGCGCTCAAGGAATTTCTCGCGCCCCAAATCATAGCGAGAGATTCCCTCCTTCCTCAGCGACTCCTCGACCTTCGCCTGCGTGGCAATGCCCGCATGGTCGCAGCCGGGCATCCAGAGCGTATTGTACCCCTGCATCCTGCGCCAGCGAATTAGAATATCCTGCAATGTGTTGTCCATGGCGTGACCCATGTGGAGCTGCCCCGTCACATTCGGAGGCGGTATCACTATGCTGAACGGGGTCTTGTCCTCCTCCGCCTCAGCGTGAAAAAGCCTGTTATCCTCCCAAAAAGAATACCATTTCTTCTCAAACAGCTTGGGGTCGTAGACCTTAGCGATATTTTTTTCCTCAGTCATAGAAAAGCCTCCCGCAATCATTCATCTAAAAAAAGCTCCCCATAGGAGAGCCTGCTAGTCAAAGTGGTGCGGACAAGAGGGGTCGAACCTCCACGCCTTGCGGCACTAGATCCTAAATCTAGCGCGTCTGCCAGTTCCGCCATGCCCGCGATAATGTTATATTTTAGCATTTTGAAAGAGCATAAGTCAAGAAATAAAATGAGACCTGATGCAGCGGGAGTTTTATGCTCCCACTGAACAAGCCTCATTTCATTACGATTCACTCCACGACCTCGGGGAAGCGTTTTTTCGCCTCCTCATGAAACGCCTCGTACATCGCGGACAGATTTTCGTGATGCTCCCTTATGAATGCGATTTTCTCCTCCTTCTCCTCGGCGGGGCCGTCGAGTATCGCGTGTCCCGCCGCCTCGATCGCCTTCGCCTCCTCGGAGAGCCTCACGCCCCCCACGGACAGAGCCGTGGATTTGAGCGCGTGGACGAACGTCGTGTAGTTCTCCCAGTCGCCGTCATTGTATGCGCCCTCGATTTTCTCAAGGGTCGCCTCCCTGCGCGCGCAGAACATCTTCAAAAACTCGTGGTACATCTCCTCCATGTCGCCGCTGTACTGCATACCCGTGGCGACATCTATCTCCGTCCCGCCGCCATAGTCATTCGCCGTCTCCGAGGCATTATCCATCGGCTCCTTGTCTTCCGTGTCGCCCTGCGGCGCTGTCTTTTCCTCGCCCGCGTCGTCGGCTTCTTCCTCCGTCGCGCTCCCCGCCGGTATCACGTTCACCTTCTCGCTCGGCAGGTAGTGCATCAGCATCCTCTCCAGCGCATGGCTGTCTATCGGCTTGGCGAGATAGTCAGTGAATCCCTCGGACAGGAACATATCGCGCACTCCCGCGATCGCGTTCGCGGTCAGGGCGACGAAGGGGGTCCTCGCGACCTCGCCGCCCATGTCGAGGGCTCGGTGCAGCGTCTCTATGCCGTCGATGTCCGGCATCATGTGGTCGAGGAATACGATGTCGAATTTCTCCTTTTTGAGCATTTCGAGGCAGTCGAACCCGCTCCCGCATAAAGTGATTTGTACTTTCGTGCGCTTCAGCAGGCTATCCACGACGAAAAGGTTCATCTCGTTGTCATCCACGACGAGCACTTTCGCGTCCGGCGCGGTGAACGTGTCGTGATGCGCCCTGCAATCGTGCGCCGCCTCCTCGACGCGCCGCGTGAAGTCGCCTATCGGCGCGGGCGACTCTATGCGCTGGGGGATGGACACGGTGAATGTCGAGCCCTCGCCGTACACGCTGTCAACCTTCACCTCTCCTCCCATCATGCGCACGAGGCTCAAAGTAATCGACAGCCCCAGCCCCGTCCCCTCGATGTTGCGGTTTTTCTGCAAATCGAGACGCTCGAAGTTGGAGAATAATTTTTCCTTGTCCTCCTCCTTTATACCGATGCCCGTGTCAATACTCGAAAGGCGAAGCTCCAGCATTCCGTCGTCCAGTTTTTCCCCCGCCACTTTGAATGTGACGCTGCCCTCCGGCGTGTACTTCACAGCGTTGTTCAATATATTCACTATCACCTGCTTTATCCTCACCTCATCGCCAAAAAGGCTGTCAGGCAGCGTCTTATCGACCTCGATATGGAAACCCAGGCCTTTTTGATTCGCCTTGTAGTGCACCATGTTCACAACGTCGTTGAGTACAGAGCTGAGACTGTATTGGCTCTCGACCAGCTCCATCTTGCCGGATTCTATCTTAGAGAAATCGAGTATGTCATTGATGAGTGACAGCAGCGTCTCCCCCGCGCTCTTTATGTTCCACGCGTATTTTCTAGTGCCTTCCTCCGCAGTCTCCCTCAGTATCATCTCATCCATACCGAGCACCGCATTTATCGGCGTCCTTATCTCGTGCGACATGTTCGCAAGGAAGTCGCTCTTTGCCTTGTTAGCCCTCTCAGCCTCATCCCTCGCTTCCCTGAGCTCATCGCTTTCCGCGGCTTTGAGCGCGGCGGTGAAAGAGTACAGAGTGAAAATACTGAAAAACAGCAGCAGCAGGCCGAACACCCACAGGACTATGTAATGGATGCTCATGATATCGGCAGCCACCTTGTTCCATGGGATATACCCCACGAGCATGAAAGGCGTGTCCTTTATGTCTGCGCCGTAGACGAAATTCCCGTCCGCAAGCTCCCCGTGATACTTCGCTGTGGCATCGTTGTTGACGATGCCGGCTCGCATCTCGTCAAACAGGGCAGGGATATCATTCTTGTCGTCATAGAATACATCCCCGTGGGCAGAGTCATCGTATGACATGACAATCTCGCCCGTGCGCCTGTTGCATATAAAAACAACCGCGTCTTTTTCCATTTTCCCCTTGGAGAAAAGGTTGAAAAGCGTGATGTCGTTGTACCGCGAATAAAGCACATATTTTATGTTCTCGCCGTCATAGACGGGAACGCTCATGATTATGCCAAAGCCCCGGTAGTACGTGGTGACAGTTGCCCCCTGAAATGAGAGCCCCAGCTGCTGCGAATTGCTGCGCATCATTGACGCCCCCGCCACCACAGAGCCATCGAGCGCGACCAGTCCCGCTTCGTCGTTCCCCTTGCCGGAGATGGAAGAGATTACCGCCTCGGGTGACGTGCCTTTCTCGATCGCGACTGCCGCTGACTGAAGCCTAAGGCGCTCGCTGCTGAACTTTGCCCCCATAACGGCGGAGACATCGTATGCGCGCTCCGCCACCACCTTTTCAAGCTCCTCGTTCATGAGCGTCTCCATCTTCGCGTGGATGAAATATCCGAGCGCAACGAGGAAAATGAGGAAAACAAAAAATTCCAATATCAGCTTCGCAGCGAATCCGTATAGCTTTTTTTGCTCGCTTGATACCTCATTGGCGACCAAGTGTCTCCACTCCCTTCAAAAGCCAAGTCATGTCACTGGCTATATTTTTCGAGGGCATCGACTCGCCCTCCTTGCATCTCATCCTCCCGTGCCGGTCATACAGTTCCCCTGCGAATATCGGCTGCCCCGAGAGCACGCGGGCGCGCGCCGCGTCCAAGCTCTCCTCATCCCCCGGCAGTGCAAGGCGAGGATTTACAGGCGTGAGAAAGACCTGCCCCTCAATAGTTCCTGGCCAATAATACCTGCTCCCATTCGACTGAATCGAGATATTTGTGCCCTCCAGTATCGAAAGATACGCGTTCTCCCAGTTCATCTCTATAGTAGTGAGGCAGTGGCGCAACTCGGGATATTCCTCGTAAAGGCCAATGAAGTCAACTCCCGCCGCCTCCGCCGCGTCGGCAACCTCCCTGCCGCGATGATGATACGCGATAATGTCCGCCTTATTCCCGACGAGATTCTTGACCGCCTCACTGCCATGAGTCTCATGCTCTCCCGTCCACGCCACCACGACTTTCACGTCCGGCCGCACGCTCTGCGCGCCGAGGGCAAAGGCATTTATCCCCCTGCTAACCTCGGCGACGGGGGACGGAGCGACATAGCCGAGCACGCCCGTCTTGGTTCTCCTGCCTGCCAGCACGCCCGAGAGGTACCGCGCCTCATAGAACCTGCCCGAGTAATTGATAAGCCCCGGCGCGCTTGACTCGACCCCGGTTATCGCGAACCGGACATCGGGGTATTGGCCCGCCAGATACGACATCTCCTCTATATACGCGTCGCTCGTGAGGAAAATATACTTCGCCCCGCTCTCATAAAGCTCTTTTATCGCTTTCTGAAATCCGCTGGTGTGCTCGCGAATATTTTCGCGCACCAATATATCAAGCCCAAGCGCGTTGCCTGCGTCGTGTATCGCGCGGTAATGCGTGCGCGTCCATCCGGGGTCGCCGCGCGAGCCCTGCATTATTATCCCGACCTTCATTCGCTCCTTGTACGTCGGCGCATGGAAATGCATGACAGACACGCCGATGCAAAAAAGCAGCATCACCGTCATGAGGAGTAGCAAAAAACGTCGGCGTCTCCCAAGCGTCTCCTCGTCGACATATTTCATTCCAGCCCCCTCCTCTCACGCAGGTGCAAATTCGACGCTATGATGAAAGGGGCATATATCGCCACGTCCATCACGAACCAGACTAATTGAATGACCACGCCCATCAGCGACCCTGTGCCAAGGTATCCCGAGAACATCATCGGCATTGTGAGCGGCACGGCATACTTGAAAATCGGCACTATGCCCCAAGTAATCGCCAGCCATCCGACAAGCGTGTTCGCTATCGGCGCGAGGATAAAAGGGATAAACAGCCACGGATTGAAGACAATAGGCAAGGCAAATATGAAAGGATCGGGGATATTGAAAAAAAGCGGCCAAATAAAAAACCAGACGACCTTGCGCCGCTCCTCGTTGCGAGCGAGGGCGAGCATGGCCACGGCGAGAGCGAGGACATGCAGCCGAGTCGCGATGAAAAAGCTGCCGGTGAAAACATACTCGCCGACGCCGATGGCGTTTTTCGCCTGCGCCGGATCGTACGAAAAAATCTGCATGAACTCCATGAAGCTCTCGCCATGAAGACCGAGCCACCAGAAAAAGCTTATCGCGCCCTGATATATGATCGCGGCGACGGGACGCTGGCCAAGCGGAAGAAAAGGCTCGTTAATCGCCCATTCAACGGCGTCCTTTATAATCTCGGCTACCCCGTGGAGCGTCGGCGGGAAAATTGCCGCGAACACGCTGAACGTGAGGAAAGTTAAAAGCAACGGCAAAGAATAAGACAAAGAACGCGCCATCCGCTGCGGGACAAGCTCGGGCATAGTGACCCGCAGCCTCTCCACACGCGAAAGGCGCGCAAAAAGCCATGACGTCAAAATAGAAACCGCTATCGCGAAAGGCACTCCACGGCTCGCAAAATAGCCCATCAGCCCCGTGCCCTCGCCGAGATTCTGCGGCAGCAATATGAGGTGCATCCCGGTGACCGCGAAAACCGTCATCATGAGATTGCTGCGAAACAGGCGCGACCACTCGGCGGCGAGCGCCATCGAGAGAAAAAGCGTCACCATGCCTATGCCGATATTTACCGTGTCGCGCAGGAAAACGAGGGAGCGCACAAGCTCCGCCTGCCGATAGTCCTCGCCGTAAAGCCCTCCCGTCAGAAAAAAACCGACATTCAGCCCCTGCGGGCCCATGACGGGGCCCCACGGGTCAAAAAGAATCCATTTCAGCACCAAAAGAACCGCGAGCACCATCCAGCACGGCATGATGCGATAAAAAGCGCGGCGAATCGACACGAGAAAAACATTGCGGCTGAGAGGCTCCAGCCGGTGAAGCAAAAATTTTCCGAGCCGTTCCAAGCATTCCGCCTCCCCCAAAAATATAGAACCCCCCAAAAATTATTTCAGGAACTCGCTGAAAGCGGGGTCATCCAAAATATCCATCGCTTCCTTCATCCCCTCGCCCTTCGGAGGAGCATCCAAAATGCGCTTTACCCTTTCAGCGAGATCCTTCGGCAGGAAAGGCTTCTTTATGTAGCCGTCCACTCCCATGCGCCCGGCCTTTATCACGGTCTCCTTGTCGGACGACGCCGTAAGGAAAATCACGGGGATATTCTTTAAATCCTCGCGGCGACGAATCATCTCAAGAGTCTTTATGCCGTTCACCACCGGCATTTGTATATCGAGCAGCACCAAATCGACAATCTCATGCTGGAGAGTGTCGATGCACTTCATCCCCGAGTCCACGAGAATGACATTGGTGCCGAGTTCCTTCTTTAGGATCAGCTCCGCCATTTTGAGATTCATGTCGTCGTCATCGACGACCAGCACTGTCTTGCTCTGATAAGATGCCATAATCACTCACTCCGTTTCATATATCCCGTCCTCGGGATGACCTTCATATTATATCATAAATAAAAATATCAAGCGACAGGAAATACATTGCCGCCTTGACGGCATGCCGACAGCTCACGCGTCAGGCGAGCATCACATTCATTTCCTCGATATTATCCCGTACGGGACGCCGACCATGAGCGCGCCGCCGATTATATTGCCCACCGTCACGACCGCAAGATTGTAAAAATATCCGGACAGCGAGACTGCCGCGCCCGACGTGTTCAAAAGCCCCAGCGTCAGGGTCGTCATGTTCGCCACGCTGTGCTCAAACCCGCAGCTGAAAAAGCAATAGATGCACCAAAACGTCATTATGAGCTTCGCGGCATCGTTTTTGGTTCTGAACCCGCACCACACGGCAAGGCAAACGAGAATATTGCAGAGCACCCCGCGAATGATGAGCGGCAAAAGCGGCACGCTCATCTTCGCCGCGCTTGCTCCGGCTATCGCGGCTATCGCGCCATCGCTCTCCGCACCCGATGCCCAATACAGAAGCGCAATAAAAATCGAGCCGAGCCAGTTCCCGATATAGCAGACTGCCCATAGTTTCACGAGCTCCGCCGTTGTGGTCGTCCCGCGCATCACGCCGGCGGTCATCACCATCGTGTTGCCCGTGAAAAGCTCCGCCCCCGCCATGATGACGAGCGAGAGCGCCACCGCGAAAGAAATTCCCGGGAGGATTTTCGCGAACGGCGCAAAAGCCGAGCCGGACAGCGCGCCGCTCACATGAAACGCCAGCATCACGCCGAACCCGATGAAAGCCCCCGCCATCACGGACGAAATGAAATACCCCGTCGCATTGCCGCTCATGAGATCAGCCTTGTTCCTGGCCCCGTTCGCCATCGCGGTAAATTCGTCAGCAAACATCACAAAAACCTCCTCAATAATTTTCAAAAAAATTATACTATAAAAAATCGAAAAACTTAATAATTTTTCAGAG
>JAFTAB010000174.1 GCA_017458745.1 Schwartzia sp. (in: firmicutes)
CCCGAGATTGTCCCTTGGCCCGAGCTTCAAGTCAATCTTTGATATGCCATTGACCAAGGTCGAGCCGTTGCAGACTATGGTGTACATGCTCGTGTCATTGTTCTCGCTCACAGTTATCTGCATGAATCCCGACAGCTCGTCAGCGAGATTGTCCCTGCTGTCCCGCAGGTCATTCGCAGAGCCGCCGACTGCCTCGCGCGACATGATTGCCTTGTTCAGTTCCACAATCTGGTTAGTTATCTCGTTTACCTTGGCGACATTGATTTTTATATCGTCGTACTCCGAAACGATTTGAGACTGGATTTGCTTCGCCGCCGTGTTTATGCGCTCGCAGACAATCTTGCCCTTTTCCAGCACCGCGACTCGCTCGCGCGTCGATGAGGCATTGGTCGAAAGATCCGACCATATTTTATAGAAGTCCTCCAGGCTGTTCTGTATGCCGTTATTGTCCGAGTCGTTGAATATAGCCTCCAGCTTGTCGTAATTTTTTTGCCGTGTCTCGAAGTATTGCTCCGAGCTGTACTCGGTCCAGTACTGCTTGTCGGCAAATATGTCGCGCGCGCGCTGTATGGAGAGAGAGTCGACGCCCGCGCCTATGTACTGCTGGCCGGCATTGGTATATATCTGGTCGGCCATGACGGCTGCCTGATTGACGCTCTGGCGCGAGTATCCCGTCGCGTTCGCGTTGGTTATATTGTGGCCGACGGTATCAAGGGAGAGGCGGTTCGTGCTGACGCCGCGATACATCGTATTTATTCCGGCGAATGTGGATCGTATTGCCATTTTTATTCGCTCCTATCACACAGATTTGTCAAACAACTTTCTTCCCTGAATAGTAGACGGCGAGGCATCCTTTCCCTCATACCCCGGTCCCGTCGCCGACTGCGTCATCACGTTCAGATTGAAATTGAGATATTCCACGTCACGCGATAAAAGCGACTGGCTCACAAAGCTCGTCCGCCGTATTTTTCCCAATAATTCATTTAAGCGAGCCAGATAATTCTTGGCTCGCATTTTTTCCTTTGAATATGGATGCTTTTTGAGCGCGTCCGCCATGGTCGCCGCTCCCGCCCGCTTAAGGAAGTCCTCTTTCGCTGCCTCGGTGGCGGAAAGCTCCTTGAGCACGGCCTCGATTTCCTGCGTCGTCCTTATGACCGCTCGCCCATCAATGCTCTCGCGCAGAGCCTCGCGCTGATTCTCCGCGAGCGTCATCAGCTTGACGCATAGGACAAGCTCCGATTTCAGCATGTCTATTATCTCGTCCATAGCGCCACCTACGCCTCAAAATCAAATTTCTTTTCGCGCGTCACGATTTCCTCTCCGCTGCCGCCATAGCCCGGCTCCACCGCCGCCCCGCCTATGCGATTGAGATTGTATCTCACCGCGCCTAGCGCCGTGCTTGCCAGAAAGCCATTGTCCATTTCAATTCGCCGCGCCGCCTTCACTTTTTCACGAAGAGCATCATTGACGCTTTTCATTTTGCCCCTCAATTCATCGGGGCATTTGCTTATGACTTCGCCTGACGATGAGCTTTCCCCTATGGAGGGTTCATGCGCCGATATGGCGGAGAGAGCCTTGCGGCGGCTTGCCTCCAGCTTCTCAATCTCCTCGACAATCGCCTGCTCGCTCTTGACAAGCTCATCTATTCTCGCCATGTCGACGGCAACGAGCGCATCACGCTTCGCCTTGCCGGCCTCCGTCAGACGGCCATAGGCATCAGTGAGAGAGGAAATGACGTCCGCGAGCTGCTGCCACATGGACGCTTCCCCGCCCATCACCAACGCATGGCAAGCATACTTGCCGCTATATCGCTGCCGCTCACATTATACGTTCCGGCCGCAATCTGCTTCTCCAGCGATGCCACTCTGTCCGCGCGTACATCGTCAGCCCCCGAGTGGAGCTTTCTCAGCATGGAGCTGAAACTTTGCCCCTGCTCAGAGATTGAGAACTCGCTCGCCGCAGAAATGGAGCTGCTCGTCTTGCGAGAAATCCCATTGGCCGGTCTCGTGGTCACGCTGTAGGCCCCCGCCACTGCTTGTAGATTGTTATTGATAATCATTGTGTCCACCCCTTAAAAACTTAGGAGAGATTTGCGGGGACTGCCTTATCCGATTGCCCGTTCCTTGGGCTCTTCAAATCTCTTAAATTATTTTTTACGCCCTATTATTCGAAAAAAATAGCGGAAGTCTTAACTCCCGCTATCCATCAAAATTCCCTGTATTCTTTATTTTATTTCAAAATGCTCTCGTTTTCGTCCGTTTCTGTCCCAATCCATAAATATTGGATTTTTAGATGCCCATATTCTTTGAATACATTCCGACGCCAAGGCCTTGTGACTCCTTCAGTTTCTCTTGGGCTCTCTCGTCCGCTTTCTCCATGTCCTTCGCCATCTGGCTAGCGCAATTTTCACAATAGCGGCCATTATGTATGAGCTTGCCGCACATCTCGCACGGGTACTCAAAATCAATGCCGTCCATCGTGAACCTGCCCTCGCGGATCATGCGCCGCACGAGTTTCTCCTTGACATCCAGAGCATCGCATATCTCCTTCACCTTTGAATGTGGATTGTCACGGACATATGAACAGACCTCCGCCATTTGATCTTCCATCTTTTCATAGCAGTCGCGGCACATCCCGGTACCCGTATCCACATAAATTTTCCCGCAATCCGGGCAATTCTTCAGCTTACCGGCCATCAAAATTCACTCCCAAAAAATTATTATATATGAATAAACTATTTCCTGCATATATTATAATATTTTTTCGATTTTTCATCAAGACACCTTGCTCATTTTCATGGAACTCAAAGGTGACGGATTATATCCGATGCCTTATGGCTAAATTCGGCTTGATTCAGCGTGAGCCCCTCTCCGAATAAGTCCCCTTTTATCATCCATGGTCGCTCGCCAGGACGAGCACGCTCACCGATTTTGCCCCCATCTTTCTGAGCTCCTTCGCGCACGCCGTGCAGGTCGCTCCCGTCGTGAAAATATCATCAACCAATATTATGTTTTTGTCCTTCACGGTGATACCTGCCGCCGCCTCAAAAGCGCCCGCCATATTGTCCCGGCGCTCTTTCGCCGTGAGGCCGTGCTGCGGCGCCGTGGCTTGCCTGCGCACCAGCGCCCTTTCCCATTCCATCCCCAACGCGATAAACCAATTTTTGAAAATCAGCTCGGCCTGATTAAATCCGCGCTCTTTTTCTTTATCTTCATGGAGCGGCACGGGCACAGCCGCTTCCATTTTCACGAGCGCATTAATCTGGCTGCGCTCATCGAGCAGCATCTCCTTCGAGGATGACAGGAAATTTTCTATGTATCTCATCCTGTCAAAACGCCCTCGATATTTGAGGTCAATTATTAGTGCCCTCAGAGCCGTGCCATGATAATATCCCAGCGCAAACGCCCTGTCGATGACTCCCCTTGCCTCATCGTCAAGAGACAAGCGATGAGGCCTTAATGTTTTTGAGAGACACTCCTCGCACCATTCCCCGCTCTTTTCCACGTAGGCATCGCACGCCGGGCAATGCGGCGGAAAAATGAAATCGAGGATGTCATTGAATAACGAGCTAATCATCTATCGCGCCGGCCAGCCTCTCGGCGAGCAGGGTGTATCTGCGGCGCGTGCGGTCATTCCTCACGGCTGTCTCCAGCGCCCGCCTCTCGCCTATGAGTATCACCCGCTCCCTTGCGCGAGTGATTGCCGTGTATATCAGATTACGCTGCATCATGATGCGATGCGCCATCACTATGGGCATGATGATCACGGGGTACTCGCTGCCCTGGCTCTTGTGAACGCTCATGGCATACGCCGGCGACAGCTCGATCATCTCGCTCGCCTTGTAGTCGGCTGTCAGATCCTCGCCATATCTCACGCGCAAAATGCCACCGTCATCGTCCAGCGACTCGACAAAGCCCACATCGCCATTGAACACGTGCTTCTGATAATCATTTTTCGTCTGCATGACCTTGTCGCCGAGCCGATAAGTCAATGTCCCGGATTTCCTCTCGGGCTTTCCCGCCGTTTTCGGGTTCAATGCCTCCTGAAGCAGCCTGTTAAGATTATCCACGCCGCAATCCATCCTGTGCATCGGCGAGAGAACCTGCACGTCGCGCATGACGTCGATTCCCTGCATGGGAAGCTCGTATGAGCAAAGGCGCACTATCTCATTCGCCGCCTCCATCGGCGAGCCGCACTCCCTGAGCTCGAATGAGCTGCCCTCCTCGCACGAAGGCATTCGCCCGCTGTTTATCGCATGGGCGTTCATCACAATCATGCTTTTTTCTGCCTGACGGAATATTTCCGTGAGGCGGACGCTTGGGATTACATTCGAGCGCAGTATGTCTTTCAGGACGGAGCCCGGCCCGACCGCCGGAAGCTGGTCAACATCACCGACAAGTATGACATGCGCGCCCTCCGGCACGGCGGCGAGGAAATGGCGCATGAGCACTATGTCCATCATCGAGACCTCGTCGAGGATGATGACATCGCCTTCAATGGGAGCATCCTCATCACGCGCGAATGAGCCAAAGCCTTCTTCCTCGCCGTCGTCCGTCGTCCCGCCCTGCGCCTCCAGCATACGATGCACCGTCAGCGCCTCGCGCCCTGTCGACTCAGCGAGCTTCTTGGCGGCTCTTCCCGTCGGCGCCCCCAGCTTCACCAGCAGGCCGAGCCTTTCAAGCACCGCCAGCATCCCGCGCACCACTGTCGTCTTTCCCGTTCCGGGGCCTCCCGTCAGCACGAAAATCCCATGCGTCAGGGCGCCGACTATTGCCTCCCGCTGTCCCTCCGCCAATTTTATGCCGTCAGCTTTCTCAAAACTTTCTACCTCGAAATGCGGATCCTCGACATCAAGCACGTCAGCTTTCTCGTTCAGGCGGCGCAAAAGCCTTGCTGTCTCCGTCTCCGCCGCATAAAGATACCTCGGATAAACAAGTGTCTCGCCGTTTGCCTCCGTGGCAAAGAGACGCGACTCGGACATGAGCCTTTCCACCGTGTCCCTGATCAGCTCCATATCGACGCGAAGGATTTCCGAGGATTTTTCTATGAGCCGGGAAAGCGGTATGCACACATGGCCGAATGACGCAATGGATTGCAGCGTGAAGTTTATGCCCGCGGCGATGCGCGAGCTGTCCTCCATGCCGATGTCCAAAGATTTTGCTATCCTGTCGGCTGTCAAAAAGCCGATGCCCGCGATCTCATTGGCGAGCCTGTACGGCTCGCGCTCCAGCACGTCAAGCGCGAAAGAGCTGTATTTCTGATATATGCGCCCCGCCAGCGTCCCGGACACGCCATGTGTCTCAAGCCACAGCATGATCTCGCGCAGCTCCGACTGCTCCGAGTACGAGGCATGAATCTTCTCCGCTGTCTTTTTGCCGATTCCGCTGACATCTTTCAGCCGATTAGGCTCATGCTCAATCACGTAAAGCGTCTCAACGCCAAATTTCGCAACGAGCCTCTTTGCCATCGCCGGCCCAATGCCGGCCACTGCGCCCGATGCCAGGAACCGCTCGATTCCCTCCGCGCTCGAGGGCGCCGACACCTTTATATGCGTCGCCTTGAACTGATGGCCAAAGCGCGGGTGCTGAACCCACTCCCCGCGAAGCTCCACTTCCTGCCCCTCCAGAGGAGGCTCCGATGAAATCGTGACAGGGGCAAGCGATTTTTGCCCGGAGATTTTCAGGCGAAAGACAGAGAATCGCCCGTCGTCGGAAGCAAATATGATATTCTCGACCGTCCCGGAGAGTTCATCCATCCCGTCGCCTCCTCGCTATTCCGTGAGATTTCCCCACTGCTCATAATATTTGTCCAGTTCCTTTTCCTTTGCCGCATATTCATCGGCAATTTTTCGGCTTTTTTCGAGGTCGCTTTGAGTCATCGGGTCATTCATCTCTCGCTCCAGCATTTTCAGCTCCGCCTCAGCCATGGCAATACGAGCCTCGGATTTGCTTATCAATTCCGCACGCCTTGCATCGGAAATATTAGCCGAAATCGACTTATTTTTTGAATTGTTTCCGCCTTTTGGCAATTCAGTTGATAAATCCCTCGATTTTGATGTTCTTCCGCTCGGCGAAGAGTTGCCGTCACCGCCGTCAGTCTCAGCCTCTTCCTTTTCGAGCTGCGCCTTTTTTTCCAGGTAGTAGCTGTAGTCTCCGCCGTATTCGGTGAAAACGCCGCCATTCAGCTCGACAGTGACATTCGCGACCTTGTCGAGAAAAAACCTGTCATGCGAGACGGCGATGAATGTGCCAGGGAAAGCCAAGAGAGCCTCCTCGACCGCCTCCCTTGACGGAATATCGAGATGATTCGTCGGCTCGTCGAGCACAAGAAAATTAGCTCCCGTCATCATGAGCTTCAAAAAAGCCAGACGAGACCTCTCCCCGCCGGACAGGTCGGCAATTTTTCGGTAGACCTCGTCCCCGCGAAACAAAAACGCGCCAAGATAATTCCTCGCGCTTGCCTCGTCGCAGCCGTACTCGTACAGTATCTCATCAAGCAGAGTGCGCTCCATGTGCAGCCCCTCATGATGCTGCGAAAAATATCCGATTTTTACGCGATTTCCTATTTTCACGCGCCCCTCTGTCGGCGCAAGCTCCCCTATTATCAGCCTCAAAAGAGTCGTCTTGCCCGCGCCGTTGGGGCCCACGACGGCAACACCGTCGCCCCGGTGAATGAGCAAATTCAGATTTTTGAAAATCGTGTGCCCGCCATTTCCGGCGAATGTCATAGTGACATCCTCGCACTCGGCGACACGCTCGGCGCACTCAGACGGCGGGGAAAACGCGAAATAATTGAACGTCGCTTTTTCGGGCGGCAGAACGATGCGCTTCAATCTGTTAAGCTGGCTTTGTCGCCCCCTCGCCTGCTTCGACTTGATTCCCGCCTTGTACCGACGAATGTATTCCTCCGTTTCCCTGATATGCTCCTGCTGCTTCTCGTACGCCGACGCGAGAGCCGCACGCCGCGCCACGCTCACCTTCAGATAATAGCTGTAGTTCCCATCATATTTGGTGACAGTCCCATTCTCAAGCGCGAGAATTTTCGTCGCTACACGGTCAAGGAAAAATCTGTCATGGGAAATCAGGAGTACCGCGCCGCGATAGCCGAGCAAAAAATTCTCAAGCCACTCAATCATAGTAATATCAAGATGATTCGTCGGCTCATCAAGCAGCAAAATATCCGGCTCCCGCAAAAGAGCCTTCGCGAGGGCCACGCGTGTCTTTTGCCCCCCTGAGAGATGCGTGATGTCCCGTTTGAGGTCTTCATCGTCAAAGCCCAAGCCGAAAGCCACGCGACGCAGCCTAGCCTCATAGTCGTAGCCGGAAATATGCTCATATCGCTCGACCACGCGGCTATACTCATCCATCAAAGCCTCATCCGAATCATTCTTTGATATCAGGGATTCGAGCCTTCTCTTTTTTTCCGCCAGCGCCTCTATGTCCTCAAACGCCGTCTTGAACTCATCGTAAAGCGTCGGCCTCGAAAGAATAGCGTGTTGCGAGAGGTACCCCACTGACGCCCCGCGCCCGAAATGCACGGAGCCGCCATCATACTCCTCGTCGCCAAGTATGCACCTCAAAAGAGTCGTCTTGCCGGCGCCGTTCGCCCCGACAAATCCCACATGCTCCGATTTATCAATGCGGAAGCTCACATCATCAAACAGCTCCAACGTGCCAAATGATTTTTTTAGATGCTTTACCTCCAGCATAATTGTTGACATCTTTCCCTTTAATCCTTTCGCGTCTCTTTATCCTCTTTATCCTCTCTGTCCCTCTTCGGCTTTTTGTCATCCTCGTCATTTCCGAGTTTTCCGTAGTCCCTGCCGATATTCACGACCGCATCCCCGCCCTTCTCGTTTTCAAAAATGACGCACTCGAAAGGCATGCCGTAGAAAAAGTCACTCCCATTGCGAGGCGCTGATATTGTCGTCTTCTCTTTGTCGCTCGTATCGCCGTTTCCAATATGTATGACATTAAAACCTTTGCGCTCAAGAATTTCCGCCACCTCTGCTCCGGCGCCGTTTATCCCGCTTGAGTTCAGCACACGGACATTAATATCGCCCGCGCTTTTTATTGTCCTGTTGCCTCTCTTGTTATCCTCGCCGTCCCGCTTGCCCGGTTCATCATTATCTCCCCTGCCTGCTTTTTCCTCCTCGCTCCTGCTGTACTCATCCGAGGGGATAAGAGTCCCATTATAATCAACCAGATTCTTGGGCAGACTCCCTTCATATTCCGTCGCGAGCGCGGCGGCCTTATTTTTCGCTTCATCATTCCACTCCGCGCCGACAAGCAAATAGCAGGTCTCGCGAATCGGCATTACATCGGGAATCCAGTAATTAGTCCCGTCCCACCATGCAGGCTTCCCATGGAGCATGTCGCCCTCGATGCCCTTCTCCTCAATGTCGGGCAAGAATGCCGCAAAATGCATCATATCGCTTACGGACATATCAGATGTGACAAGCGACGCCATCTCCTGCACGATCCTTGGCAGCTTAGGCAGAATGTCGGGAGACACCGCCTTTTCAAGAAAAGCGCGAAGGAATTTCTGCTGGCGACGTATGCGGCCTATATCTCCCTCGTCATCACGATAGCGCACATATCCCATTGCGTCCTCGCCGTCGAGGTGCTGCATCCCTTCCTCAAGATCAATTACAAGTCCGCCGTCATCGTCCCACGGATCCTCATAATACATCCGCTTCTCGACATCTATGTCAACCCCATCAAGCTCATCAATAATCCGCTCAAACGCTTTGACATCGACCATGACAAAGTAATCCATGGGAACGCCAAGGAAATCCTCGACTGTCTTTTTAGTGAGCTTTTCATTGTTGTAAGCATAGGCGTGATTGATTTTGTCAAAACCATGCGCCGCTATTTTAACGCGGGTGTCGCGCGGTATCGAAAGCAGCCTCGCGCTCTTATTTGCAGTGTCGACAAAAGCGACGGCGAGCGTGTCGCTTCTCCCCTTGTCGCCCTCGCGCGGGTCAATCCCCATCACCATGATCGTCTTTATAGCAGGGTCGCGCTTTAATGCTTCATCTTGGACAGACGGCGTGCTTCCTCTTCCCCGAAAGAAAAAAAACGAGAAACAAAAAATACCGACTGCCAATATCGCAACAGCAAGATAAAAAACCAGTCTGTAATCGCGCGTCTGCGTGCCGCGTCTCTTGCGCATCGGAAAAACTCCCTCTCTCAAATAAAGCTCATAACAGTATAGCAAAAATCCTCGAAAAAAGCGAATAAAAAAAGCCCGAGCGAAATGCTC
>JAFTAB010000175.1 GCA_017458745.1 Schwartzia sp. (in: firmicutes)
CTCGTACTCCCTGTAATAGGTGGCCATGATCTCGATATCCTCGGCGATATGTGAGGCCAGGCCGATCTCTTCCGAGAACTCCGCCTCAGACTCCTGCCGCGCCAGTTCGGAGGAATAGAAAAAATAAGCCTCGCCCCCGGCAATCGGTCTTTCCTCGGGGCGCGGCAGCCGACGCGGGCGGCGGCGCCCCGGATGGGCAAGGAGCTCGTTCATCGAGCGTGCGATATACTCGGCGTCGTTTCTGATCTCGGATATATCTCGCTCAATGCGCTGTGATTTTTCCGTCGCTATCGCCAGCAGTCGGCTCTTTGCCTGCTGCACGGCAAATTCCTCCGTAAAACCGGCGACGGATTCGCCCATGCGCCGCCCGCTCTCCATGGCGTGCTCCTGCCCGCCGTACATGCTGAAAAAGGAAACCGCCCCCAGCGCCAGAAATGAGACAAGCCCCGCAAGCAGCAGCAGTAAAAGGATTCGGCGGTGAATGCTCATTTCTTGTCCATCTCTTTCTTTTTCATCAGTCCTCTTGCCGCCGCAACATAGTCGAGCTCGTCAAGCTCAAGTTCGCGCTTTATGCCGACAGAGCCGTCCCACGCGCTCTGATTCCGTGCCATCAGCATTTCCTGAAGCAGACTTTCCCTTGTCTTGCTGAAACGGGAGAAGTCGATGTTTTTCAGCGTTTGCTCTACGTCCATGCTCATCCCCCCCGATTCATGAAGGTAATGTTGGACAAGCCCCGCCCCCAATTCGGGAGCGGGGCCTTTCCCCTGATATAGCCTATGGTTTTCTTTAGATGAAATGACCGAGCAAATGGTCAAAGAAATCCTCGGTAGACACTTCCTCGGCGCCCTTTGCGATGCCGTCCCAATCCCCAGTGAACAGTTGCTTGTAAGCTCGAGCTGGCTTGCAAACCGCATACTTTATGCCTTTTCCGACATCCTTGAAGAAATCGCCAATTTTGCTCCCGCCTGCCACGTTGTCCAGCAATTCATCGGGAAGCGCAACCCCTTTGACAGTCTCTTTCGTCCAGTCCACTTTCGAGGCTTTCTCTACAATCTCCTTGAGATCCTCCTCGGTGACGTTGATGCCATTCTCATTGATAAATTTGAGCATGGTCGCCCCGTCGTCGATTTCCATGAGCTTTTTCGCGAACTCGTCGTCCTCCCAAATCTTGCGAAGAAGTTTTTCCTTGTCTGCCTTCATGATGATTACCTCCTTAAAAATTGATTCATCCTCTCGGATGTCTTTCTGTTCCTTATACGTTTTTCGGGTCTGATTTATTACATCTTTGGAAAAATTTTTTAAGTTTTTTTAAGTTTTTTTCGGAGCGTTTCCAAAGCCCGGAACAAAACCACGCCCACATGGTTGGCGGTAAGCCCAGTAACCTCGGCGATTTCCTTGTTGGAAAGATCCGCCCAATAGCGCAGGGCAATGATGTCCCGCTCGCTCTCCGACAGCAGCGCACCGACGGCCTCCAGGCATTCTCGGTTCCCTTCCTCGGACAGGACTTTCGCCTCCGGGGAAAGTTCTTCGGGCACCGCCGGGTCGAAGAATTCCTCCCACGCCGTTTCCTGCAGTCTGCCCCGCCGCCGGGCATAGTCGGCCGCCACGTTGGCGGCTATGGAAAAAATCCAGGTGGAAAAGGACGCCCGCCCCGCGTTAAACATCGACAGGCGGCGATACACATTCCAAAACACGTCGGCGGCAGCCTCGTCCGCCAATGCCGCATCCTTCAGGCGCGCAAAGATAAAGTTGTAAACGCGCGGGAAAAACGCGCGGTACAAACGCTCAAAGGCGCGATCGTCCTCTGCCGCTTCCGCCGCGACCCCCGACCAGTCCGGAGCCGTATGTTTGCCGTTTTCATTGCCCTGCGCCATTGTGCCCGTCTCCTTTTTGCCTCTTTTTCGCTACGCTACTTGGCGTTTCACAAGCTGCGCGAACAGCCCGTCTTTTGCCAGCAGCTCGTCAAAGGTCCCGTTCTCCGCGATGCGCCCCCGCTCCATAACAAGAATGCGGTCGCAGTCCTGTATGGTGGAGAGGCGGTGCGCCACCACGATCCGGGTCGCGTTCAGCTTTTTCAGGCTCTCCGTCACTATGGCCTGCGTCCGGTTGTCAAGGGCGCTTGTCGCCTCGTCAAAAATAATGACGGCCGGCTTCATCGCCAATGCCCTGGCGATGAGTATGCGCTGCTTTTGCCCGCCGGAGATATTGCTGGAGCCTTCGCTGATGACGGTGCTCATCCCCATGGGCATGGCGCGGATGTCGTCTGCCACGCCCGCCGCCTCTGCCGCGTCCCATGCGTCGTCGGCCGTCAGGGCGGCGGTTCCCACGATATTCGAGAGGATGTCCCCCGCCATGAGCTGGCCGTTTTGCAGCACAACCCCCAGCTGAGAGCGCACCGAGGGCAGCGACAATTCAGAAAGGTCCTGGCCGTCGTAGTAAACGGCTCCGAGACGCGGCTGCTCAAACCCCAAGAGCAGCCGAATCAGCGTGGACTTGCCGCAGCCGGAC
>JAFTAB010000176.1 GCA_017458745.1 Schwartzia sp. (in: firmicutes)
GCTCCGCTTTTCTCTTCATCGCATGGCCGAAATTGAACTCAATCCGCATGAGCCTGTCCGCCTCGCGCATGAGCTCGCCGAGCTCCCTGCTTTTGGCAATCGTCGCGGATAGGCCATAGCTCTCAATGAACCATTCTCCGTTTCTCCGCTCCACCCGCCGTATCGAGTCAATCTCCCTCGACACATCCTCTCCCTTGCCGCTATCATAAAAGACCGCTCCGAGAAACATCTGATAATTCCTTCGCGATTTCTCGCCGACGATTTTCTCTCCGAGGTTGCCGAGATTGCTTTCCTCATAGAGCCGCGCAAGCCTCGCATACACGCGGCCGTAAATTTTCGCGGCATCGGCAGGATATTTTCTGACAAAAGCCGATCGCTCCATTGCGTAAGAAGATGCCGCCAAAAGCGCGGGATATATATCATCCGGCGCGCGTCCCGAGGGATAGAGCAGCACCTCCCTCATCTCGTCGGCCGCCAAAATCGTCTCAAAAATCTCGGGCGCATCATCAATCCCCATGCCGTAATATATCGCGTAATCCCGTCTCCAGCGCACCATGTGCTCGTGAAAAATATCGACGCCGGCCTCATCGACATTCTTTGAATAATACTCGTCAAGCTCCGCGAGACGGCGAAAGCCGTCCTCCACCGAAAGCGTTCCTATGCCCGCGATAAGCTCATAAGCGTGAAGCGTCGCGAATGAGAGCGGCGCGGCGTCATAAATTCCCAGACGCGCGCGCGTGCGCCATGCGAAATATTCATGGAGAATTTCCTCGCTCATATCGCGATAAGTCGGATAAAATCGAGAAAAGGCGCATACGGGGCGCGGCTCTCCCGCCGCGTCAATCTCCGCCGCGGCGTATCGCACCGCGTCACGCCAAAAATCCAGCGTCTTGCTCTCCCATAAACTCCTAAAATTGTGGTCGGGATGTTTCCACTCCGATGGACGCGCATTAAAGCCCATGCCGCCATGCCCACGCGCTTTAGCATTTCCCCCATCGGCCAAGGCATCGCGCGAAGCCCCGATAATCGCCACGTTGCCATCCGGGCGTCGAGGAATCGCCCTGTCATCATAAATCGCATCACCATCGACAAGCTCATCCTCTGCAACAATATTCACTTCGGCGACATCATAAAGCTCGTCCGTCTTCAAATCAATACCTCATGCCAATCCTCGACAAAATTAAACATACTGCTATTGTCAATACATAACGCGCACAATTCGTATTTTCGTTCCTATTCTATCGCAAGTTAGGCAAAAATAAAAGAGACATTGCAAAAATACAATGCCTCATATTTAGTACACCAACTGCGCCAGTTTCACCAAGGCTCTCGCTTGTCCTTTTGTCAACTTGGGAATCTCTGCCGTCCTCTCAATCAAGCTGTGATAAGCGTTGTCCTGTTCAGGAGCATAAACGCACACGGCTCCAATCGAATCACAATCTGCCTTCGTAACCGAAATGACGCGATAATCACTCGGTTCTTTCCCTTTTATTTGCGACAATCTTTTCCGCAGGGTTTCCACAGCTTCTTGCGTGCTGCGATGCCATTCACGATCAACTGATACACCTTGGCTATCCTGAAAAATAGCTGATGTCACGTTTCCGTTCTTGTCAAACATTACAGGATGCCCTATGGGAACCGCGCGAAATAACCGCTCATCGGAGTAAAAGCTGTTTGTTGGCTCATTCATGCGAATCTGCTCACCAGTCTTAAAAGATGGCTTCGTTCCCCGACATCCTGCAAGTCTATAACACGTTCTTCTTCCATGTCGGTCAAGTCTGCATAAAACTCCGCCATTCCATCTGAACGCAATTCAATCTCCAAATAATTAGCATCCTCGTCCTCAAACTGAAATTGGATGTTGCCATCAGGCGTGGGAAAAACTTCCGGCACTGCCTGAATACAGTCAAGCAGAGTTGCTGCTCTTTTTATTACTTCGCTATCAATGGCCTTGGCATGGTAGCCATCCCAGCCAGTCACCAAATGCCGGAACGATTCAAGTCTCCTGCGAGCCTCATTCTTGAGCGAGCTGCCTGTGGATGGAATGCTATTCTGCTTTGGGCGCCTAGCTGTACCCCTGATTTCCGACGCACCCGTACGCTTTCGCAGTGCCACAGTCATTTTAATCACGCTCCTCCTCGTATCTTTTTAATCATTTTATTAAACCAGCGGGCGTTTTGTCAATATGATTATAAAAACATGTATGGTCTTTATGCACTTTTCCTTGTTTATGAAGTTGGATTACTCGTTTTTTTATCCCTAGCCAAGTCCCTGTACATGTCCGCGAGACTTTTTCTCGGAGAAAACCCTAAAGCGGCGAGCTTTTTCCCCGACATCATCAGCTTCGTGTTCGGGGCGTATACATTTGCCTTGCCATTTCCCACATTCGTTATTACTCTCCCTGCTCCGGTTCCGAGAGTGTCGAGCGCGA
>JAFTAB010000027.1 GCA_017458745.1 Schwartzia sp. (in: firmicutes)
GGCTCTCAGGATCCCTTTGGGCTTCGCCGTCAGGCTCTGGGTCTTGTCAATCAGCTTATAAATTCCAAGACGCACATCAATATATCGGATATTGTGGAGATCTCGATGAATCAGCTCGGCATAAATGACAAGGCGGCTCGCGACAAAATGCAGGGCGATGTGGCGGAGTTCATTCGCCTGCGCCTGAAGAATGTGCTCGACGAGAATAAAATTCGCTATGATGTGGCCGACGCGGTTCTCGGCGATGTCGATGACGTGCTTGCGACGTATCTCCGCGCGGGGGCGGTCGCAAGCGAGATCGCAGGCGGCGACATGACGCCCGTCATTCAGTCGTTTGTCAGGGCGAAAAATATATCGGGCAAAGCCGACAATAGAAATGGCTCCATTGATGAGTCGCTTTTTGTCGAGCCTGTCGAGAAACAGCTTTTTGACTCGTTCTCATCCGCAAAGGATAAGGCTGATGCTCTGATAAAACGTCATGACTATGTCGGCGCGATTGACGCCATGAAGGGGCTAGCTAAGCCGATAGACGCGTTCTTTGACGGCGTGATGGTCATGGACAAGGACGAGAAAATCAGGGGCAACAGGCTGGCGCTTTTGCTCGCGCTCGACAAGCTGATAGAAAGCGTCGCTGACTTCAGCAGAATCGTGCTTGAAAAGTAAGGGGTGCAGAAATGAGCATAGAGGAAAAAATCGCCGAGCTTCGGCAGCAGGCCGAGGAAATGATAAAGCGTCATGCTGACGATCTCGCGGAGCTAAATGAAATCCGCGTCAAATATCTCGGGAAAAAGGGCGAGATTACGAGCCTTCTTCGCGGCCTGAAGGAGCTTGACACGGATGACAGGCGGCGCATCGGCATGATCGTGAATGAGGCAAAGGGCAAGCTGGAAAAAATCATAGCCGACAAAAACGAAAAGCTGAAATCCGATGAGATGAGGAGCCGCCTTGAGCATGAGCGTATCGACGTGACACTGCCGGGGCGAAAGACTTGGCGGGGGCACCTCCATCCGCTGACGCTCACGCTCAATCAGATAAAGAGCATTTTCCTCGGGATGGGGTTCACGGTCGAGGAAGGGCCGGAGATTGAGCAGGATTATTATAATTTCGAGGCGCTGAATCTGCCAAAGGATCACCCGGCTCGCGATATGCAGGACTCCTTCTATATCACTGAGGAGATACTCATGCGCACTCAGACGTCGCCGGTGCAGGCGAGGACGATGGAGGCTCACGAGCCGAACAGCCCCATCCGCATGATTGCGCCCGGCAGGGTGTATCGCCGTGATGACTACGACGCGACTCATTCGCCGATGTTCACTCAGGTCGAGGGGCTTGTCATCGACAAGGGGATTCGCCTGTCGGATTTGAAGGGCACGCTGGAGCTTTTCCTGCGAAAGATTTTTGGCAAGGATGTCGGAGTGAGATTTCGTCCGAGCTTTTTCCCGTTCACCGAGCCGTCGGCGGAGGTCGACATATCATGCGTGATGTGTCACGGCAAGGGCTGCCGTGTCTGCAAGGGCACCGGCTGGCTGGAGATACTCGGCTCGGGCATGGTTCACCCTCATGTGCTGGAGATGAGCGGCTACGACCCCAAGAGGGTGTCGGGCTATGCTTTCGGGATGGGCGTTGAGCGTATAGCGATGCTCCTTTACGGCATCGACGACCTGCGACTGTTCTATGACAATGACCTTCGTTTCTTGCGGCAGTTCTAGGGGGAGTTAATAAATGCAGGTATCAATAAAATGGCTTAAAGATTATATAGATTTTCTTGAGACGCCGGAGGAGCTTGCCGATAAGCTTACCATGGCGGGCGTGCCGGTGGAAAACGTCGTCCATGCGGGGGCGGGACTGGAGAAGGTCGTCACGGGCAGGCTTGACGAGGTCGTCCCTCACCCAGATTCCGACCATCTCAAAATCTGCATTGTCAATGTCGGAGGCAAGGAGCCGATTCAGATAGTTACAGGCGCGCCCAATGTCAAGCAGGGGCAGATCGTGCCCGTCGCGATGATCGGCGCTCATCTGCCGAACGGCCAAAAAATCAGTAAGGGCAAGATGCGCGGAGTCGTGTCGATGGGGATGCTATGCTCTGCCGATGAAATGAAGCTCGACATTGAGAATCTGCCTGAGGAGCAGAAAACCGGCATATATATTTTGCCGGAGGATACGCCCGTCGGCGTGCCGGTAAAAAATGTGCTGGGACTCGACGACGTTGTCCTTGAATTTGAGCTGACGGCCAATCGCGGCGACTGCTTCAGTGTGTTCGGGCTCGTGCGTGAGATAGCGGTATTGACAGGCAACAAGCCCAAATGGCCCATCATTCAGGTGAAGGAGGACGACGCCGACGAGAGCGGGGCTTTGATAAAAATCGGCATAGACGCGCCCGAGCTTTGCTCACGCTTTTCCGCGAAAGTGCTGAAAAATGTCAAAATCGGGCCGTCGCCCGAGTGGATGCGGAGCCGTCTTGAGGGCGCGGGGATTCGCGCGATCAACAATGTAGTCGATGTGACGAATTTTGTCATGGTCGAGCTGGGGCAGCCGATGCACGCGTATGACTATGACGAGATAGCGGGCAAGTCTCTCACGGCTCGCCGCGCGAAGGCGGGGGAAAATCTCCATACGCTCGATGACTCGTCGCGAGTGGCGAAAGGCGACGAGCTTGTGATAGCCGACGCGGAGAAGCCGGCGGGGCTTGCGGGCATCATGGGCGGACTGGAGAGCGAGATAAAGGAGACGACGACGACTGTCGTGCTGGAGGCTGCCTCGTTCTCGGGGCCGTCAATCCGCCGCACTGCGAGAGCGTGCGGGCTTCACTCCGAGGCATCGGGGAGATTCGAGCGCGGGGTCGACGTGACGGAGACGCAGAGAGCGCTCACGAGGGCGGCGCAGCTTTTGCAGGACATGGGCGCCTGCACGGCGTGCCGGGGTATCGTCGATGTGTATCCGACTCCCAAAAAGCAGGTTGAGGTTTCTTTTTCCGCTAAGAAAATAAACGAGCGTCTCGGCACTGAGCTGGCCGGAGGCAAAATGGTCGCCATTCTGGAGAGCCTCGGATTCCGCTGCGACAGCACGGGGGAGGACAGCTATATAGTTCGTGTGCCGTCATGGAGAAACGATGTGGCGGTATGGGAGGATCTGTCCGAGGAGATCGCCCGCATATACGGATTTCATAACATCCCATCGACGACGCCGTTTGGCAGCGTGATGCTCTGCGCGCAGAGCGAGCGTCAGTCGTTCATCGAAAAGATAAAGGCGATTTTGGTGACGCTTGGACTGGACGAGACAGTTTCTTTTGCGTTTATGCACCCGTCCATGCTCGACAAGCTGAATGTGCCCGAGGACAGCCAACTGAGAAACGCGATTCCGATAATGAATCCTCTGACAGATGATTATCCGCTTGTCAGGACGACGCTGCTTTCCAATATATTTGAGAACACCATGAGAAATTTTTCTCGCAAAAATGATGACATTCGCATCTTTGAGATTGCGCCGGTGTTTTTGCCGAAGGCTCTGCCGGTGACGGAATTGCCGAGGGAAATCCCGAAGCTCGCGGGTCTTCTGACCGGCCGCCGCGCTCCCATCGGCTGGAGCGACACGAACGATATGATTGACTTCTACGATGCCAAGGGCATCGTGGAGGAGCTGCTTTCCGGGCTGCGGGTCACGCGCTTCACCGTGGAGGCGGGGGAGCATCACGCCATGCACCCCGGCAAGACAGCGGCATTCATGAAGGGCAAGGACACCATAGCGGTCGTGGGCGAGGTTCATCCGGAGATAGCGTCTGCATTCGGCGTAAAGCAGAAAATGTACATCTTTGAGATGGACATAGCGACGCTGATGAAATACGCGGCAAAGAATTTCTCCTATGCGCAGCTGCCTAAATATCCATCGGTCGTGCGCGACCTCGCCATAATCGTCAATGACGATGTGCGGGCCGCCGACGTGGAGCGCACGATAAAGAAAAACGCGGGCCCATATTTTAGGAGCATCACGCTGTTTGACGTTTACACCGGCAAGCAGGTAGAGGAAGGCAAAAAGAGCCTCGCGTTTTCAATCATGTTCCAGTCGGGCGAAAAGACTCTCACTGATGACGAGGCTGACGAGGCTTTCCAAAAAATCGTGGAGTCGGTGGCAAAGGAGTTCGCCGCCGAGCTTCGCTCGTAAAATGAGACATCAGGAGTTCTTTTTGGCTTGCATTTTTCGGCGCGTTTTGCTAATATATATAAGTCAATTTCATAAGCGGTTGTAGCTCAGCTGGATAGAGCACCTGCCTCCTAAGCAGGGGGTCGGGCGTTCGAATCGCCCCGATCGCACCAGTAAAAACAAAATCCCGAAGGCTTTCAAGAACAAGGCTTTCGGGATTTTTTCTTTTTCCATTTTCTGCGCGGAAACAATTTTTTCACGACATCATTTTTGATGGTATGGCAACAGTTTGGCAACAATAGTAATTCATTCATGTTTTCTGATAATAATTCAAAGCAAAAAATTTGCCCGAGTGGAGAGTGACGTCTCCATTCGGGCATTTTTTTTATCGCTGTTGCCTGACGTGCATCTTACTTTGCTCGGTACAGGTAAGCGACCTTCTCGGATATTTTTTGGTCGTATGTCGGTATGGCGTGGCCGTAAAGCTCAAGCGTGTGAGAGACGCGGGCGTGACCAAGCCGGTGAGCTACCTCGACTATGGGGACTCCCTGCGCGAGCAAGTCCGTCGCGTGCGTGTGACGCAGCACGTGGAAATTGCGGTACTGGATGCCAGCGAGCTTCATGATGCCTCGCCATGCCCTGCCGATATTGCGCGGTGAGATTGGCGTGCCGTTCCCCGTCGCGAATATGTACGAGTCGATGCCGGTGACAGTGGAGCTGCTCAGTGGCGCGAGCACGACGCGGATGACATCGGGAGGCACGGTGATGATGCGGCGCCCTGCCCTCGTCTTTGGCGGGCTGATGATGAGCTTGCCGGAGTTCAGTTCCTGAAGGTTGCGCGAGATGCTTATCTCGTTCCCTCGTATGTCCTGACGGCGAAGAGCGAGAAGCTCTCCCATTCTCATTCCCGTCGATATGGCAAGGTAGACCAGCGGGAAGTATCTGCCCCCGACGTAGCTCTTCGCAGCCTCATAGATTTTTTCTATTTCGTCGCGTGTGAATGTGACTATCTCGGGCGGGGCGATGGGCTTGGGGCACTCTGTCGCTTCTATGACGTTTCGAACGACAAGCCCGGAGAGCAGCGCGCGCTTCATCGCGGCATGGAGCAGGCGGTGTACTTTCCCTACTGTGTTAGGGGATAGCGTTTTAAGAAGCTCGGAGTAGAGAGCCTGCACGTCGGGAGGGGTCAGCTTCTGGAGAGGGATATGCGCTATAGGGGCGCAGTGAGAGGCGAGCAGCATGTAAAGCTCCATCGTGCGGATGCGGACGGAGTTCTTTTTGTATTTGTCCAGCCAAAGGAGCAGCCACTCTCCGACGGTGAGCTTCGTCGGCTCGATGTAGCTCCCTGTCACAACGGCCGACCGCTGGGATGCCAGCCAGTCGGCGGCCTCCTGTCTCGTGGCGAACCGCTTGTATATGCGTTTGCCGAGAGGGGATGTGAATGCGGCGATGAATTTCTCACGCGCCTTGTCCCATGATATTGAGCCTTGCCCGTTAGCGTTTCGCATTTGTGTTTCACCTTCTTGTATGAGTTATCGTGGCGGCTTTTTTATTTTATATTTCTATATCATGTAATCTCCCTGTGGATAATGTTTTCAATTTTAGGTTCAAAAAAAGATACGCTATGGTTGTAATTTAGGACTATCTCTTGGAGAATAATGTGGTATAATTTATTTAGAAATTATGTGGATAACCTGTTTGTTGATATGTGGATAATTGAAGAAATATGAATGTGGAATTCCACATGCAGAGCAACGAATATAAGCGCGACGGCAAATATGTTATAATATATAAATACTAATTAGCTTTAATGGTTAAAAGGAGATAGGTGCTCATGGGAGATTGGAATGATATTTTTGAAGAAGTTAATCGTACGCCGTCTAAGTCTAATTTTGACCATGTATGCCACAAATATGTAAAGGCATTATCGGAGCTCACTAAACGAAA
>JAFTAB010000177.1 GCA_017458745.1 Schwartzia sp. (in: firmicutes)
ATCGGCGGCATACAGCATGACACGGTCGATGCCGTCGAGGCGATGCAGAAGAGCAACGATGCGGTGCAGTCGAGCAGGGAAGTCGTCGCTGATGCCGGCGCGGCATTCGCAAAGATCAATGACCTCGTCCAGAAGCTTTATGCTCACACGCAGAGTTCCATCGAGAGCATCAACGACGCGACCTCCAGCAGTCAGGCGGTCATGGAGGCCGTGGAGAAGATAAAGACGGTCAGCAGCAAGACGGCGAACGAGGCACAGACAGTCTCGGCGTCGACCGAGGAGCAGGCGAGCATGATGCACGAGATGAGCGAGGCAGCGCATAGCCTTGCGGACATGGCTCAAAACCTCAGAGGCGATATAGCAAAATTCAAGCTGTAAATCCAATACGTCATAATAGGCAAAAAAAGAGATTGTCACGCGAGAGTGGCAATCTCTTTTTTTTTCAAGTAGACTCTAACTGATATGGGGAAAGAGGGAAATGTTTATCTGATGCTAACGGGTTAATTCGACTGGATTCAGTTATTGGAGCCTCTTATGAGCAAAGCGAATTAGAGGCTCCTTAATGCATGGGGACGCGAAAGCGTCCATCGCAGGGAGTCTAAAACTCCCACTGAATAAGTCTCGTTTTATTACCCGAGGAGAAAATGCCCGATATGTTACTTGATTTGCAGATATTTTCCTGTTACAATGTGATGAGTTGAGCCGACGGGCTCGAAAAATATGGTTTTTTAGGAGATTGCTGTTTGAAGAACAACACCTTGGAGATTGTAGGCTGACCGGGAGGTTTGCGTCGTACAGTCTCGCACGAGCCTCCCTGCATTGCGGTAAACAATCATCGGGAGGAAAAACAATGAGAAAAAATGAATACATAATCCGTTTGGAAAAAGAAAATGAATACCGTGAAGTTGAAAACCTTGTACGGGAAGCGTTCTGGAATGTCTACCGTCCCGGCTGCTTGGAGCATTTTGTCCTGAATCAGTTGCGCGATGACCCTGCCTTTGTGCCGGAACTGGATTTCGTCATGGAAATGGACAATCGCTTGATTGGCCAGAACATTTTTATGCGGGCAAAAATCCATGCCGACGACGGGCGGGATATTCCCATCATGGCAATGGGCCCCATTTGCATCATGCCCGCGCTCCAAGGGAAGGGACTCGGCAAAGTCCTGCTGGACTTCTCGTTGGATAAGGCTGCCGAATCGGGATGCGGCGCATTGTGCTTTGAGGGCAATATCGGTTTCTACGGAAAGAGCGGCTTTTCTTATGCGAGCAATTTCGGCATTCGCTATCACGGATTGCCGGAGGGCAGCGACTCTTCATTCTTTCTTTGCAGGGAATTGATACCGGGCTATCTTGACGGCATCACCGGCGAGTATGCCACCCCGCCGGGATATTTCGTTGACGAAAATGCAGCCGCCGAATACGACAAGACATTTCCCCGCAAGGAGAAATTGGTGCTTCCCGGTCAGATTTTCTGAGCGTGTGTTTCCTTAAATACGAGAGGGATATGCCTATGCGGCATATCCCTCTTTTGCAATGAATAGTATAAAAAACTGTCGAAAGGTAAAAATTGTAGCGCGATTCTCATGGGAATTTTCGGATGGCTCTTCGAACATCGGACAAGCCCACTGATTCTAAGGTGATAGCGTCGCGCCGCAGCTATCACTTCAGCGGCTGGCGTTCGTGCTCGGTCAGCCTGCCGCCGGGGCCGAGGCCAACTAATTCACAGCTGCATTCTCTTCTTCGAGGGCTGCCGTCAATGCAATGGAAAGCTGGTCGGCGCAGGACGTGCCGCGCCCCCTGCAATCATTGCCTCTCAGGATGCTTGCCACATTTCGTGGGTCTGCTCCCTCCACCAATTTGCCGATAGCCAAGAGGTTGCCGGGGCAACCGCCCGTAAAGCGCACATCGCGGAGCTTGCCATCATCGTCGATTCCAAATGTTATCTGGCGGGCGCATACGCCTTGGGGCTTAAAAGAATAGTTCTTCACTTTGGATCCTCACTTTCTGTGTGTGTCTGCTTATGATTTTCTGTCGATAAGTATATTATAAGTGATATAAAAAACTTATCAAGCATGCGGATTATATGAGGTCATGAATTTTTCTTAAAATCTATGCACTCGCCTTATTTCGGGGCGCATTTTCACTCGCGGTGTAATCAATCGTCCACCCCATACACGGGACGCGGGATAATGACCCAATGCATAAGCTCGCCCAAAGGGAAATAATGCATACTCTGCGTCGATCTCCGCGCTCATTAACTTGACACAAATACATTTCTTTGCTATAGTTGCAACAGAATAAAATTTAGTGCCGCCGGGTACATACTGCGCTTGCCCCATTAGGCCACAGAAGGAGCACGCCGTATGCGCCCTTTTTTTATTCCAAGGAGATATTTTTATGCATTGGGTGTACCTCATAGCCGCCGGACTTTTTGAAACCTTTTGGGCTGTCTCGCTAAAAATGTCGCACGGCTTCAGCCGCGTCTTTCCCACAATCATGACCGTCGTTGGAATGGCCGTCAGCTTCTATCTGCTTTCCAAGGCTTTGAAATTTATCCCGTTGGGGATGGGGTATGCTGTCTGGACAGGCATCGGCGCAGTCGGCACTTTCGTTTCCAGCATCATTTTGTTTCACGATTCCTGCACCATAGGGCAAGGATTATGCGTTTTCCTGATACTTGCCGGCATTGTCGGTTTGCGTGTCCTCAGCCCGCCCTCGTAAGCGCGCGATCGGGAAATGTTCATAAATACATGCCAACGGGCTTGTCCAGTGAGCGAAAGATCAAAACGTAAATTCACATGAGTATCACGCTGCTTTTGAATATTTGCAGACCGGGAGGGTGTTTTATGGTTGTCAGACATTATGATCAGCAGGATTTGCAAGCAATGATTGCAATATGGAACGAAATAGTGGGGGACGGCGTTGCGTTCCCGCAAGAAGAAATACTTGATTTGCATACAGGAGCGGATTTCTTTTCCGCTCAGAGTTATGCGGGCGTAGCCGAAGATGATGAGCTTGGCATTGTCGGGCTGTATATTCTTCATCCCAACAATGTCGGTCGATGCGGTCATATCTGCAATGCCAGCTACGCGGTAAGCTCATCCTGCCGCGGGAAACATATCGGCGAGGCTCTTGTAAAGGATTGCATTGAGCAAGCCAAGGCGATAGGGTTTGCTATACTGCAATTCAACGCTGTCGTGGAAAGCAATATTCACGCCAGGCACCTTTATGAGCGGCTGGGGTTCGTGCAAATTGGCACAATCCCTAAAGGGTTCAGAATGAAAGACGGGCACTTTGAAAATATATGCCCTTATTACTATATGCTATAGCGAATATCTTTGCAGAAGAATAATGACTTTCTCCTATTACCCGCTATATATTAGGCTTTTACTGCACAAATACGGCTCTGAATGTGATTGCCCTTTGTCGCCTCGTCTACCATGGCTATTGCATAGTCCGCATAGCTGATGACGCTTTCCCCTGCCTCGTTGAGTGTCAGCTCCTCGCCGCCAAGGAGGTACTTGCCCGTGCGCTCCCCGTCGGCTTGGAAGTCGGCGGCGGGGCTTACAAACGTCCATTTCACGTCGCTTCTCTTCCTGAGCTCGTCCAGTTCCTTGCTTTGGGCTTTGGCAAGCGGCAAATAATCGGCCGGGAAGTCGGGCGCTTCGAGTAATTGCATTTTATGGGACTTGTCCGTGTAGAGACTTCCTGCGCCGCCGACAATCAAAAGACGGGTATCGGTGTTGCTCAGAATATCGCAGAGATGCTTTGAGGTTACCGAGTGCAGGGATAGCTTATCCGGGTCAAACACGCCGTAAGCGTCGATGACCACATCAAAATCCTTGAGGTCGTCTTTTGTTAAATCCATCAAATCCTTTACCAAAGATTTGGCAGCAGCCGAGCGGTTTTCGCCGCGCACGACGGCGGTCACGTCCAGCCCGCGATCCACGGCTTCCTTCGTGATGAGTTTTCCGGCTTTTCCGTTTGCACAAATAACAGCGATTTTCATTTTACATACCTCCAAAATGTTTTATGTGATGTAATCGTGTTGATTACAATAAAAAGAATAACACGATTAAGATGTAATGTCAATAGGTACAACTAAAAATTTTCTTTACCCATTGCCTTATGGGTAAATTCGACTAGATTCAGTTATTGGAGCCTCTTATGAGCAAAGCGAATTAGAGGCTCCTGTATGCATGGGGACGCGAAAGCGTCCATCGCAGGGAGAATAAAACTCCCACTGAATAAGTCTCATTTTATGCCCAGAACCTTACGATAAATCTCCAGATCCTCATCTTTGAAGACATTGAACACGACTGCCATGCCATTGTCGTGGCGTGTCAGCCAGTCCGATACGGTTTTGACAGCGATATGCGCCGCCATCTCCCCGGGGAAATGAAACTCCCCCGTGGATATGCAGCAGAAGGCAAGGCTTTGAAGCCGATGCTTTGCCGCAAGCTCCAGGCAAGAAATGTAGCAATCAGACAAAAGGCTCTTTTCTTCTGCGGTTGGGTTCCCTCCGGCGGCAATGATAGGGCCCACTGTGTGAAGGATATAACGGCCGGGAAGGTTGAATGCCGGAGTGATTTTTGCTTTGCCGATTGGTTCTTCATGCCCTTGCTCTTTCATAAGGCGAGCGCAGTCATTCCGCAGCTGGACTCCTGCCGCCGAGTGGATGGCATTGTCAATGCAGGAGTGGCAAGGCACGAAGCACCCCAAGAGTGCGCTGTTGGCGGCATTTACAATGCCGTCTGCTGCCAATCGGGTGATGTCGCCTTGCCAAAGAATCATCTTGTCGGCAGGAATTTCGCGTCTCGTGATGTCGCCTTTTAGTTGCGTGGCAACAGTGGGGAGATCGGAAAGAAGGACAACGCCCTTTTCCTTCGATTCCTCCTTCAGCAGAATATCTTGTTCCCGCAAGAAATCCTCGGAAATTTCTCCGGCAGGGCGCACGTTCATCAATGAGCGCAGGAGGCGTCGCTGGGCCGGCGCGGTCTTGGGGAAGGCAGCGGCATCTTCTCGATAACGGGGCATTTCGGTAAGCAGGATATTGTTGAGAAAAAGCAGTCGTTCCAAGCGTGTCATTATGTATTCTCTCCCCTTTCATGCCTTATGCTCTGCCAAAATTGCGAGCACTTCACGAATGTCGTCTTTTATGGAGATGCTTTGTGATTCGATTTCCTCAGGCACATAGGCGTCTTCTTGATTGACCGTGGCAAAGACAGCGACAGGATTCTCCGCCGTCATGCGCCAAAAAGGAAACTTTATGATGCCGGGAGTGTTCATCCCGACGCCCAATTCCAGATAAAGAATACGGCTTTTCTTGTGACGGTCCAGAAACTCCAGGTAACGCTTGGAGGCTTTCCGCCAGCCGTCGTCTTCCACAAATGTATCGTCGCAGCGCAGATTCATTTCCATTGCCCCGCCGCATACGGGGCATTTTGGCACGAGCTCCGTCGGAATGCGCATATCGCGCTCTTCTCGTCTCATGCGGCGCACAGCTTCCTCGTTGTCGTATGTCTTGCCATGGCAGGGAGTCTTGCATTGCCACAGGCCGTAATCCCCTTGGGTGTAGAAAAGCCGATTTTTATCAAAACCATTGTTTTGGAAAAGATGATCCACATTGGTGGTAAGCACAAAATAATCTTTTTCCTGCACGATGCGGAGCAAGTCCTCGTGCACCGTGCTTTTCGGTTGGTCATAACGATTGCAATAAATATTGCGGCTCCAAAACGCCCACTTTTCCTCCTCGGTGGGGTAGGGAAAGAAACCGCCGGAATACATATCGTGGAAATGATACTTCCGGGCAAAATCGGCAAAGTGTTTTTGAAACCGCTCTCCTGTGTAAGTATAGCCCGCCGCCGTGCTCAGTCCGGCGCCTGCCCCGATCATGACGGAATCCGAGTCTTCAATGGCTTTTTTCAGTCGAAAAATATCCTTTGATGATTTCATGACAGCCTCCTACGGGCAAAGCCCCAATACACTCATCATTCATTGACAAAAACCAATAGATGTAATAACATATATTACAATCGATTATATGCCATGCTTGATGTAATGTCAATAGGTACATCGAATAATCAGGAGGGGCGCAATATGCAATTTTCGGTTCGTCTTCCCGTGGCCACACACATCTTGCTGTGTATCGAGAAATTTCACGGAGAGTGCAAGACCACATCCACTTTCCTGGCCGGGAGCGTGAATGTCCATCCGGTCATAATACGCAAGACGCTTGGGCAGCTCAGAGCGGCGGGGTTGGTGGAAGTCGCAGCGGGAGTGGGTGGAGCAAAGCTCACAAAAAGCCCGAATGACATCACGTTGCTCGATGTCTTTCGGGCTGTGGAAGAAGATGAAGATCTGTTTCACTTCCAAGAAAATCCAAACCCCAAATGTCCCGTGGGCAGGAATATCCATCAAGTGCTGGGAACAAGGCTTGAAAAGATAAAACAGCACATGGAGGATGAATTGGCGAGGATAACCTTGGAGGAACTATTAAATGCGGTCAATGAAAATGAAGGGGGATAAGTCTCATCTTATCGTGAAGTGACCCAATAAATTGCCGGATGACCCAATAAAAAGGCACGATACAATGAGACTTATTCAGTGGGAGTTTTTAGACTCCTGCGTTAGACTCCTGTGATGGACGCTTTCGCGTCCCCATGCATACAGGAGTCTCTAATTCGCTTTGCTCATAAAAGACTCCAATAACTGAATCTAGTATTGCCTAACGGGTGCTTATCTCCCGCTTTAGAAGGGGGAGTCTTAGCGCCCGTTAGCATCGGATGAAATATGAAGGTGGTTTTAAGAAAACTCGTACCTGCTCCGCACGAACTCCAGAAAATGTATCGTGGCCTTTGAGAGGGCGTGGCTTTTTTTCCAAGCCAGCACATGACCCGTGGTGCGCTCCGGCAAGAAAGGACGGAAGCAAAGCCCGGCCATGGGGCGCACGGCAAAAGCGCCCTCAACACAAATGAGGTAGCCGATGCCTTGCCGCGCAAGGAGCAGACCGTTGGTGGGGAGATTGTGGGAGGCAACTATGTTCAGGCTGTCTTCCTCTACGCCCAGCCATTTGGAAATCTCTTCAATGACGATGGTGCGGCGCGGAATGATTATAGGCAGCCCCTGTATGTCCTCAGTTGCAATCGCCTCTTTTCGGACGAGAGGCGAATCTTCCCTCATGACGACCCCCCATTTTTCATAGCAGGGCAGGCGAAGGAAATTGTACTTTGCTACTTCGACCGGCTCCAGCAGTATGCCAAGGTCGATATTGCCGCGGTCGATTTTCTCGCGGATGTCGTTGCCGTCGGCGCTGTAAATCTCATATTTGACGGACGGATACTTTTTGCTGAACTCCGATATGATTTCTGGCAGCAGAAGCGATGCGACGCTTTCCACGCAAGCGATGGTGACGATTCCCCCGATATGTGACTTTTGCTCGGCAAGCTCCCGGCAGGCTTTGTCGGCAAGCTGGGCGATTTCCTTTGCCCTCTGCTGAAACAGGAAGCCGCTGTCGGAAAGGGTAAGCTGCTTATGTTTTCGCACGAAAAGTTCGGTTCCCAGGTTTTTTTCCAAGTCCATTAGCTGGCGGGAAAGTGTGGGCTGCGTTATGTGAAGGTCTTTGGCTGCCTGCGTCATGTTGCCCGCCTTGGCAACAGCGAGAAAATATTTCAACACGCGGATATCGAGTTCCATGTATAAAGTCTCCTTCGGCGAAGTTTGTGCCTGCCGTTATAATAGCACATTTCTGCATTATCATCAATGCTTAAAAGGCATTGATGATAATGCAGAATAAGTATTGGACAGGAAAACCGTTTATTTCTATACTATAATCAATCAATCGATAAGTGCAGGATATATAAAATATTAGGGAGGGCATGAAATGAAACTGTGTGGAAGGAAACTCATTGCCGCCTTGTGCGGCGCGGCTTTTTTGGCATCAAGCATGGTGCAGGTGTCGGCGGCTAGCCCGGAAGGCGAGAAGCCCGTGCCAAAGAAGATTGTGCAGACGGCGGGGAGGGACGCGCTGGGGGATTTCGCCCCGGATTTTGCCCGATACAACGATGATATTTTGTTCGGCGAGGTCTGGTCGAGGAACGATGTGCTTTCACTCCATGATCGCAGCCTCATCACGATTTCCGCATTGGTGGCCAGCGGAGTCATCGACAGCTCCCTGAAGTACCATATCATGACAGCCAAGACGAACGGCGTGACCAAGGACGAGATGGTGGAGGCCATCACCCAGCTTGGATTCTATGCGGGCTGGCCGAAGGCTTGGGCGGCTTTCCGCATGGCGAGGGAGGTTTACGAGGCGGAGTAAGGAATAGTATGATATTAAATTTTGATATGGAAATAAGGAGGAAATGAAATTGATGAACAAAACGGGACGCGCATTGCTGGTTGCGGCAGTCTTTGCGGGCATGACTGCGCTTGCCATGCCGGCTGCCGACGCGGCGAATAATATCAAGGACTTGTCCACGCCGGAGGAAATTGCGGCAGAACTTCAGAAAGAGGGCGGCGCGGTCTATCCAATCGGCGAGCCGAACACCGGCTACTCAAAATATTTCACGGGCAGGAGCTTCCTCTATCCCATGGAGGGCAAGTTCGTGAATGTCGCCAACGTGACCTTCGAGCCGGGCTGCATCAATTTCTGGCACAAGCATCACGGGAGCTGCCAGGTGCTTGCGGGCGTGTCGGGCAAAGGCTACTACCAGATTTGGGGCGAGGAGCCGAAAGAACTTCTGCCGGGCGAGAGCGTCACGATCCCGGAGAATGTGAAGCATTGGCACGGCGCGCAGCACAACAGCTGGTTCCAGCATCTTTCCATCATGCGGGAAGGGGCTTCCACCGAATGGCTGGAGCCGGTAGACCCCGCGGAATACGCCAAGCTGAAATAAAACGATTGAGAAAGCCATAAAAAAGGAGCCGCCGCTTAAAAAGCGGTGGCTCCTTTTGCTATGAAGCGGTAAACTGATTGCAAATCATTGATATTTTTGCGTGCGTTGTTCAATTATCATTGTGTCAGTACGCTGGCCCGCGAGCCGTTCCAGAAAGTGGATTTCATGAAGAGCAGCAGGAAAACCACGGCAAACACCACTCCGGCGGGATAGCTCACGGTTGTGGAAAGCCGGAGCCCTTCCTGAGCCTGAAGGATATAGGTGGTTGTGACCGCCGACATAAATGTGGCAGGGACAGCCGCGATGAGCGAGACCATTTTGTTTTCCATCTTGCGGTAGAGATATACGGCTCCCGTCCAGAGCACAATCATCGCAAGCGTTTGGTTTGTCCAAGAGAAATAGCGCCAAACGATATTGAAATTGATCTGGGAAAGCACGCCGCCGGCAGCGAGAAGCGGGATAGCGAACGCAAGCCTCTTGCCCCATTCCTTTTGCTGCACTCCGAACCAGTCAGCCAGCGTCAGCCTCGCTGAACGGAAGGCAGTGTCGCCTGATGTAATCGGGCAGGCGATAACGCCAAGCATCGCGAGGGTCGCGCCGATTCCCGTGCCCAAGAAACCGACACAGATGTCATAGACCGCCCCTCCGGGCCCGCCCTTTGCGAGGACGGCCGAAAGACCTGCTGTTCCGTCATAGAAAGTAATTCCGGCCGCCGCCCAAATCAAGGCGATGATGCCCTCCGCGACCATCGCTCCGTAAAATACGGGACGCCCCAGCCGCTCGTCTTTCAAGCAGCGCGACATAATTGGCGACTGTGTGGCATGGAACCCCGAAATTGCGCCACAGGCTACGGTAATAAACATGAGCGGCCAGATTGGCATAGCCGCTCCCTGCGGGTGAAGATTTTCAAGTGCCATCTCCGGCATTGTGTGGCCGCCAACGCCCGTAAGCATTCCGACCATAATCCCGAGAGCCATGACGATGAGGCAGATTCCGAAGAGAGGATAAAACTTCGCGATGATTGTGTCGATTGGCAGCAACGTCGCGAGAAAATAATAGGCGAGCACGATAATGAGCCATATAGTGAAATCCATCGACGTCAGCTTTGCGAGAAGCATCGCGGGGCCCGTCATGAACACCGTGCCGACCAGCACCAGAAGCACGACGGAGAACACGCGCATGATGGAAAGCATAGTCGGCCCCATATAGATGCCGACCACTTCGGAAATGCTCTTGCCGTCTTCCCTGATGGAAATCATGCCGGAAAGATAGTCATGGACGCCTCCCGCGAAAATCGTTCCGAGAACGATCCAAAAATAAACGCTGGGTCCCCAGAGCGCGCCGCCCAGCGCCCCGAATATAGGCCCGAGTCCCGCGATATTGAGGAGCTGAATCATAAAGACCTTCCATGTGGGCAGCGGCGTGTAATCCACGCCGTCGTTGAGCCTGATTGCCGGGGTCGACCTGTCCGTAGGTCCAAACGCGGAATCCACAATCTTGCCGTAAACCGCGTACCCGATTACAAGCGCCGCAAGAGCTGCCAAAAATGCTGCCATAAAAATCGCCTTCCTTCAATTTATATGCCTCTTGATTATAGCATATTTCAAAAGCGGAAATGAAATTTTTTTCATGCCCGTGATTAAATTTTAACGGCGGGGCTTTGGTTGCGCCGATTTTTTCGTTGTGCCCGGTTATGCGCGGCGTAGATTTTTATATAGTATCTTTTTGGGTACTATATTACTTGAAAGTGCGTACTTGTTATTTATCCTTGATTGCTGTAAAATGAAACCGTAATCAAGGAGACATCAATTCTCCCGCTGTACCACGGAAAGGAGCGACAATTATCATGTTTCGTTTTGCCCACAACAATATCAATGTGCTTGACCTTAAACGCAGCCTGTCCTTCTATGCGGAGGCATTGGGACTGAAGGAGGTTCGCCGTATTGATGGCGGCGACTTCACGATTGTCTACTTGGGCGACCCGCACCAGAGCCGGCATCTATTGGAGCTGACTTGGCTCAAGGATCGCAAGGAGCCGTACAACTTGGGGGACAACGAGTTTCATCTGGCTTTCACGGCAGACGATTTCGATGCGGCCCACGAAAAGCATAAGAAGATGGGATGCATTTGCTACGAGAATCCCGGCATGGGCATTTATTTCATCAATGACCCGGACGGATACTGGCTGGAAATCCTGCCATGAGGCGGTGGTAGTTTCGACCCGGGCGACGAGTTAAAGGAGGCGCAGGGAGAATGAGCGATAAAAAACGAATATACAACTGCCCGGTGGATGCCGTCCTTGGCATCATCGGCGGCAAATATAAGCCTATCATTTTGTATCACCTGATTGACCGTACGCTCAGATTCAGCGAACTGCGCCGCTTTCTTCCTCAGACCACGGCCAAGATGCTGACCCAGCAATTACGAGAACTGGAAGCGGACGGCATCGTTCACCGTGAGGTCTATCCCGTTGTTCCGCCGCGGACGGAGTACAGCCTTACGGAGTTCGGCAGGACGCTCACGCCCGTTCTGACCGCTATGTGCGACTGGGGAAAGAAATTCATGGGTCAATATATCCGGCAGGAAAACATCGGATAGCTCGAATCAAGGAATGGGGAGGAAATTAAGGGAAGGCATGGTATATGTGACCGCCGGGGCGCGCAGCCGTGATGCCGTGGACGCGAACGGAATCCACACCGGCAAGGCTCCCACGCAGATGGCGGATTTGAAATCCGGCATTATCGCCCTTCGCGCCAATGCAGCCGTCCTGCCGGGGGACAAGGAGCGAATCATATCCGTCGGCACTTCAGGCGGAGGCCAGATGAGTTCCATCCTCGGCGCCTCCGGCGATATGAAAGAATATTATCCGTACCTGTACGAATCCGGCGCGCTGGGGGTCACGAAAAATGACGACGGAAGCTACGATGTAATACAAACATTACTTCGGTATCACAGCATCATGTTGTAATGCACCCACCCGTTAATATCTGATGTGAAGGTGCGCCTTGGTTTTCAAGGTGGGAATATTTTTCACATAGGTTCACAATGTAGGCTTATTTGTTGCTTCTGTAGGCAAAAATCCTATGATTTTTGCCTATTTTATATTCTTTCACGCTATCTCCGCCAATAACCAATTATTGACCGAGAAGAAGAAAATCATTGCCAATGCGCAGCTTATCCGCAGGACGCTTTGCAATACCGACACCTAGCGGGAGGGAAAGCGGCGGCTCGAGAGAGAGATGGCGGTGTCGGTGGACATGGCGGACAACTTTCAGGTGCAGGGCTATGGCTCTGCACTCATTTTTTTATCCGATGCTAACGGGCGCTAATACTCCCGCTTCTTAAGCGGGAGATAAGCGCCCATAAGGCAATGGGTAAATTCGACTAGATTCAGTGGGAGTATAAAACTCCCACTGAATAAGTCTCATTTTATATTGACTCCTTGACAATATCAATATTTGTATGATAGATTATTTATTGTGCTGAAGGGGAGTAGCCTTTAAGGATTTATTTCCGGAGTCGGTATGCCAACATGCATGTCTCGGTTTTTGGGGCTGGCGCCGACGTTGAGCTTTTTGCATATTAAGAGTTCGATGGTCAGACTTTCAGTGCGGTTTTGGGTGACGCTTATTTTATCGGCGTTTCCTTTATCCGCGCTGAAAGTCTTTTTTTATTATTTTTTTATAAGGAGAGTGCATATCATGAACCCTGTTTTTAATTTTTTGATTGCGGCCGGCGTGCTCGCCGTCGGTTTTGTGATGCTCATAAAGGGAGCTGACGCATTCGTTGACGGCAGCTCATCCATCGCGAAGAGGCTTCGCGTGCCATCGCTGGTCATAGGGCTCACCATCGTCGCGATGGGGACGAGCCTGCCGGAGCTGGCGGTGAGCGTCACGGCATCTCTGGCGGGGAGCAATGAGATAGCCATCAGCAACGTGACCGGCTCCAATGTTTTTAATCTTTTGGTGGTCTGTGGCATATCGGCACTTTTCGTGCCGCTGAAGGTCTCGCGTGCCAGCCTCACGCACGAGTTTCCTTTCTCGGTCTTTTGCGCGGTGCTTCTTGCGGTTTTTGGAGCGACCGGCGAGGTCACGAGGGAGGGCATGGGCTCTATAGGGCGCGCCGAGGGAGTCGTGCTGCTGACGCTTTTCGTGTTGTTCCTCTTGTGGACTGTGCGCTCCGCGATGGAGGCAAGGAAAGCGGGGGAGATCGAGGAGGAGGACTCGGGCGAGATTCTCTCGGTTGGCAGCAGCGTTTTGAGGATATTGCTCGGAATGGCGGCGATAAAATTCGGCGGGGATTTCGTCGTCGGCGGGGACGCGGAGCTGATGGGCGTGGAGTTCTCGTATGGCGCGGTCGCTATGGCTCGCCTGCTTGGCATGAGCGACACGCTGATTGGGCTCACGATTGTCGCTGTCGGTACCAGCCTGCCTGAGCTTGTGACCTCGATTGTCGCCGCGAGGAAAGACGAGGTCGATATGGCGGTGGGCAATGTCATCGGCTCAAATATTTTCAACATTCTCTTTATACTCGGCACGGCAACGGTCATCATGCCCGTCGATTTCATATTTGATAATCTTGTCGATACGATTTTGCTGATAATATTCAGTTTGATGATGTGGGCGTTCGCTTGGACTCGCGGCATGATCGTCAGATGGGAGGGCGCGGTGATGATAGCCTGCTATGTGGCTTTCGTCGGCCACGCGATATTCAGAGTGTACGGGGTATGATATAATATATTTAGATAATATCCGTTGTATTTTTTTACTCTGTTTGTATTGTTTTCTTGTTTTTTGAGGTCATGGCGCATGAAGACAGTTGACGTGTATGTGAATATCCCGGTGAAGAGCATAGCGCGGTCATATACTTACCGCGTTCCTGATGGGCTGTCCAAAGTCGGCGTGGGCTGGCGAGTGATTGTGCCTTTCGGCGGGCGGCGCGTCGAGGGATTCGTGCTGGGCGAGCATGAGCCTGGGGAAATCGGCGACGCATCGTATGAGATGAAGGACATCGTCGGCACGGCTGATGATGAGGCGTGGTTCACCCCGCAGATGATAGAGGCGGCGAGGTGGCTGTCGGAGTTTTATCTTTGCTCGCTCGCGGAGATGATGCGGCTTTTCATGCCGGGCAAGAGCGGGGTAGTGATAAGTGTCCGCTATTCCGCGCTCCCGAGTGATGATGATATGCTCTCGGCCGAGCCTTACGCGTCGATTCATGCGGCTCTTAGCGAGCGAGGCGCCCTGACGGCGGGCGAGATAAAAAATGCGCTGCCGGATTTGATGTCGAGCGCGGGGGAATACGATGAAGCGATAAACGATATGCTGCGGAGGAAGTGGATAAAAAAGGAATACGCCGCGAGCGCGCGAGAGAAAATCCGATATGAGGAAATTTTCTCGCTGAAATGCGAGCCGAGCGATGAGCTTTTGTCGTCATATAATCGCAAGAGGGCGCAGAAAAAGCTGATAGAGCTGCTGCGTGACGGCGGGCGGACGGGCGCGGAGCTGAAATCGCTCGGCGTGTCGCGTGCCGTCATAAAGGCGGTGAAGGATGACGGACTGCTCGCCGTGACGAGGCGGCGGATTTTTCGCGACAGCTATCATGACCACTCGGCGGGCGGTCAATCGGCGGGGGCGCTCACTGAAGAGCAGAGAGCCGCGCTTGATGCCGTCATCCCGTCGGTGAGGAATCGTGAGGGAGGGACATTCCTGCTTCACGGCGTGACGGGCAGCGGCAAGACACGGGTATATATAGAGGCGGCTCGGGTCGCGCGGCTTTCGGGCCGCGAGGTCATAGTGCTCGTGCCGGAGATTGGGCTGACTGGGCAGCTCGTGAGCTCGTTCAAGCAGTATTTCCCCGATGACATCATCACGATTCACAGCAGGCTGACGCTCGCGGAGCGCAATGACGCTTTTGGCAGGATAAGGCGGGGCGAGTCCGGCATAGTCATAGGAGCGAGGTCGGCTCTTTTCACGCCCATGACGAATCTCGGGCTCATCGTGATGGACGAGGAGCAGGATATGTCATACAAGCAGGACGAGGCTCCACGATACAGCGCGAGGGTGGTCGCGGCGGAGCTGGCGAGGATTCATGGCGCGACTCTGCTCCTCGGAAGCGCGACGCCGTCATTTGAGACATATCACCGTGCGCTGGAAGGAAACGTCGTGATGCTGCCGATGCCCCATCGAATAGGCGCGAGGACGATGCCCGACGTGGAGGCGGTGGATATGCGCGAGGAACTGAAAGCGGGCAACCGCCATGTGATGTCGCGCGCATTGCAGGACATGATACGCGAGACGATAAAAAATCATGAGCAGGTAATTTTGATGCTCAATCGTCGGGGCTACTCGACTTTCGTGATGTGCCGCTCGTGCGGTCATGTGATGAAGTGCAGGTTTTGCGGGACGCCGCTGGTCTATCATCGTGACAAGAGGCTCGCGTGCCATCATTGCGACGCGAGCGAGACGGTGCCGAGCGTGTGCCCCGAGTGCGGCTCGCATTTCATAAAGTATTTTGGAACGGGCACGGAGAAGCTGGAGCAGGAGCTGCGCGAGCTGATCCCGGAGGCGAGAGTGGTGCGCCTCGACCGCGACACGACGACGAGGAAATTCGCCCACACGGAAATATTAAGCGCGTTCAGAAATGGCGAGTACGACGTGCTGCTCGGCACGCAGATGGTCGCCAAGGGGCACGACATCCCGAATGTGACGGCAGTCGGTATCATAAGCGCGGACTCATCGCTGAATATGCCGGATTTCCGCGCGGCGGAGCGGTGCTTTATGCTGATAACGCAGGCAGCTGGCAGAGCGGGACGGGGAGAAAAAAAAGGACGAGTCATAGTACAGTGCTATGACCCGTCGCATTATGCCGTGACCTCGGCTCTGAAGCAGGACTACAAGCGATTTTATGACGAGGAAATCATCATGCGCCGCAATCTTTATTTTCCGCCATTTTGCCGCATCGTGAAGCTCACGTTTTTGAATGAGGACGAGGAAAAGGCAAGAACGGAAGCGGAGCGGATAAAAAAAATATTTGCGGCGAAATTCGCAGGGGAGGAGCGAACAGAGCAGGCGATAGGCCCCGCGCCCGACATAATCTCAAATTTCAGGGGCGTGTATAGATTTTGCTTGATGGTTAAGACGAGAAAGTTGACGGCGCTCCAAGGCTATATGAGGGAAGAAGGACTGGAGCGTCGCACTGACGTGCTGATAGACATAGACCCGATAATGATATGAGCATGTGATTTTTCATTATGCGATATTTCGTTTGCTCATTTTTCTCTTTGAGTTGACTGATATATGACATATAACTTTTTTACAAACGAAATTCAACCCAAAGCAGATTTTTTCTAGCTTGAAATACGTGTAAATGCGTATTATAATAAAAGTGTTAATTAGAGGCGATTAGATATGATGCCGAAAGATTTATTGAAAAAATTACAAGCCGATGGATGGAAAGTGGTTAGTGTAACCGGCTCGCATCATATTTTGAAACACCCAACAAAGCCGGGGCGGCCGGTAGTGCCAATGCACAATAAAGAATTGAAGCCCGGAACCCTCGATACTATATTGAAGCAGGCGGGACTTAAATGAGGAGGCGGATAATATGGAGAAACTGATTTACCCTGCGATTTTCCACCCTGAGCCGGAGGCAGGAGGATATTCCGTATATTTTCCGGATTTACTGGGCTGCGTTACCGAAGGGGACACACTTCAAGAAGCTCTCACAATGGCGGAGGATGCGCTTGGGCTTTATCTCCAAACTTTAAAAGAGGACGGAGAGCCTTTTCCTTCTGCAAGCAATCCCTCCGGTCTCAAGCCGAATGGCGATGATTTTGCCACTCTCATCGAATGGGATGAAGCCGCCTATTTAAGACGCACGGACACGAAAGCTGTCAGAAAAACTTTGACAATCCCCGGTTGGCTTGATACTTTAGCTAAAGACCGGAATATTAATTTTTCCCAGGTACTTCAAAACGCTTTGATGGACACTTTAGGCGTTCGGGTTTAAGCCGCTCATTGGCGGCTTTTTTTGTTCCGGAAAAAGATGGCACTTTTTTGAGCTTGAAATGTGATGTATAATGTGGGTATTGTTTTTTCGACGCTCACTTTTTTGTTCCTTTTATCCATTGCGATTTTGAGGTGAATGTTTTTGTCTTTCATTGAAATAAATGATTTGTCCCACGTTTATCATCGCGGGCAGGCAGATGAGATTGCGGCGCTCTCGCATGTCTCGCTGAAAATAGATGACGGGGAGTTTGTCGCGGTGCTCGGAGCCAATGGCTCCGGAAAGTCAACGCTCGCAAAGCATCTGAATGCGATTCTGCTCCCCACCGGCGGCTCCGTCGTCGTTGATGGGATGGACACGCGCGATATGGCGCATCTCTGGGACATCAGGCAGGAGGTCGGGATGGTCTTTCAGAATCCTGACAATCAGATTATTGCCGCCGTCGTTGAGGATGATGTCGCTTTCGGGCCGGAGAATCTCGGCGTGCCGTCAGATGAGATCAGAAAGCGTGTGGATGATTCGCTTGCGCTTGTCGGAATGTCTGACTTTGCAAGGTTCGCGCCGCATCTCCTGTCGGGCGGTCAGAAGCAGCGCATCGCCATAGCGGGGGCACTGGCCATGCACACCCGCTGCCTCGTGCTAGATGAGCCGACGGCGATGCTCGACCCCGTCGGACGCGCGGAGGTGCTGAATGCCGTGCGTGAGCTGCATGAAAATGAAAAAATAACCGTGATATATATCACGCATTTCATGGAGGAGGCCGCGGCCGCGAGCCGGGTCGTCGTGATGGAGCGCGGGGAGGTCGTCGTGGACGATGAGCCTCATGGGGTATTCCCTTGCGTCGAGGAAATGAAAAAGCGCGGGCTTGATGTGCCTCTCGCGTCGGAGGTTGCATGGCGTCTCAGAAAGCAGGGCGTCAAGCTGCCCGACAATATTATTTCTGATGATGAGCTGGTGGCGGCGATATGTCGATAGAATTGAAAAACGTCACATACACATATATGCGGGGGACGGCGTTTGAGCGCACCGCGCTGAAGGACATCACGCTCACGCTGAAAGAAAATTCGCTGACGGCCATCGCGGGGCATACAGGCTCGGGGAAATCGACGCTCGTCCAGCATCTGAACGGGCTGCTCCATCCCACGTCTGGCGTGGTGACGGTGGACGGCACGGACATAGCGGGGAAGAGCAAGGAAGCTGTCGACGCGCGCCGCAAGGTCGGGATGGTGTTCCAATATCCGGAGCATCAGCTTTTTGAGGAGACAGTTGAAAAGGATGTCGCCTTTGGCCCAAAGAACATGGGGCTTTCTTCTGATGAGGTGACGCGGCGTGTAAAGAATGCGCTGGGCTTCGTCAATATTGACTACGATAATTACAAGGATCGGTCGCCCTTTCAGATGAGCGGCGGGCAGATGAGGCGAGTCGCGATAGCGGGCGTGCTGGCGATGGAGCCGAAGTATCTCGTGCTCGATGAGCCGACGGCGGGGCTTGACCCTCGGGGCAGGGATGAGCTTATTGCCGGAATAATGCGTTTTCATCGCGAGCATAATATGACTATTATCCTCGTCTCGCACAGCATGGACGATATTGCCCTGATGGCCGACAGGGTTGTATTCATGCACGACGGGCGTGTGCTGCTCGATGCCCCGCCGACCGAGGCGTTTTTCGCAAAAGACGCTATAAAGGAAGCGGGACTCAATCAGCCGCGCACAGTGACGCTCCTGAATAAACTGAAAGAGCATGGGCTGGATGTCGATGTCGCCTCATTCAAGGTCGATGACACTGTGAAGAGAATAATGAGCGCCATCAAAAGGAGGAAATCATGCTGACGGACATCACTATCGGGCAGTTTTTCCCCGGCGGCTCGTTCCTTCACCGCATGGACGCGCGTGTAAAGGTCATACTGCTCTTTTTATTTATTGTCGCGATTTTTATATTCGACACGCCGGGCGGCTATGCAGCCATGTGCGCCATGACGCTCGGGCTGGGCATCGCGTCGGGCGTGCCGCTCGGAATGTTGGCAAGGTCGATAAAGCCGCTGTGGTGGATACTTGCCTTCACTTTCCTCATTCATCTTTGCAGCGTGCCGGGCGAGGTCATCGCAAGGGCGTGGATATTTGAGATGACGAGGGAAGGCATGGTGCGCGGATTTTTTCTGTGCCTGAGGCTGGTGCTGCTCATACTTCTCTCGTCACTTTTGACATTCACCACTTCGCCTCTCGCGCTCACGGATGCCATCGAGGCATTGCTGCGCCCACTGAGGTCGGTCGGCGTTCCGGCGCATGAGCTGGCGATGATGATGACGATCGCGCTGAGGTTCGTGCCGACGCTAATCGAGGAGACGGACAAGATAATGAAGGCTCAGCAGTCGCGCGGCGTCGATTTTGAGTCAGGCAATTTTATAAAGCGCGTAATGGGGATGGTGCCTATTCTTGTGCCTCTCTTTATATCGGCTTTTCGCCGCGCCGATGAGCTCGCGATGGCGATGGAGGCCCGATGCTATCGCGGCGGCGAGGGGCGCACGCAGATGAAGGTTCTCCGCGTCACGCATATTGATTACACGGCAATCGCTGCCACGGTGATATTTTTTGTTGTTTTGACAGTGCTGAAGGTGATGGGCATCTGATGAAATCCGCGCACAAGGAAATGATGAAGGCGAGGAGGCGAAATATCTGCCTCGTTGTCTCGTATGACGGCACGAATTATCACGGGTTTCAGCGTCAGACGCCGCCCGTCATTGCCGTGCAAAATGTTTTGGAGAGGACGCTTGAGAAAATATTCGGCGATGAGATTGAGCTTGCGGCGGCCGGCCGCACTGACGCGGGCGTCCACGCAATCGGGCAGGTGGTTAATTTTTTCACTGACGGCTCTATCCCGATTGAGCGGGTCGCGCGGGCGGCAAACGGACTCCTCCCCCCCGACATCGTGATAAATAATGCGAGCGAGGCGAGCCGCGATTTCAGCGCGCTCCACAGCGCGAGCAGGAAGACGTATCGTTATCGCATATATAATTGTAGCGTGATGAGCCCGTTTGAGCGAAACTATGCCTGGCATATAGCAAAGCCTCTTGACTGCGGGGCGATGCGCGAGGCGATGGGGCATCTTGTGGGCGAGCATGATTTCTCGTCGTTTCGCGCGGCGGGCGGGGCCGACATCAGCCCCGTGCGGGAGATGGACATCGCGTCGATCAGCCGCGAGGGGAAAATAATCACGATGATATTCCGCGCTGACGGATTTTTATATCACATGGTGAGAAACATCGTCGGCACTCTGAAGGATGTCGGCTCGGGACGGCTCATGCCCGACGACTTCAGGAGCATAATGGACGCAAGGAATCGAGGCAAGGCGAGCCCGACAGCGCCCGCGCATGGGCTGTGCCTCATGCGAGTTGATTACGAAAAGTAGAAACTGCCAGTGGAAAATGATTTTTCATGGCAGTTTCTTTTCATTTTGATTTATTATAATTTCAAAAATGAATCTTGGATTTCGGCATTATCATACATTCACACGGGAGGCATAAAATATGGCAGATGTCACGCTTGATGATTTGCTCAACAAAAAAGGCGGCAACGTGAGTGACGCGCCGAGGCTCGACGGCGGGAATGATATTCCTGTTGAGGCGGAGGTGGAGCGCATCACCCGCGCTATTGAAAATCTCACGCCGGAGGAGCGAAGGAAGGTTGAAGCAATAAAGGAGAATATCGACCTCACCGACTCGGGCACCTCGATACAGTACGGCGTGCCCGCGCAGAAGGACATCGCGGATTTCTCGGACAGCGTCCTGTCGAATGTCAGGATGAAGGACAGCGGCGAGGTCGGCAAGATACTCGGCGAGCTGGTGACCAAAATCAAGGGATTTGAGCCAGCGGGCGAGCAGGGGGGCTTCCTATCTAAAATACCTCTCGTCGGCTCAATTACGAAAAAAGCGGACAACATTATGGAGCAGTACCGCGATCTCTCGACGCAGATCGACAGAATCGGCGCGTCGCTCGACCGCTCGCGTGCCGACATGATGAAGGACATCGCGACATTTGATGTGCTCTATGACAAAAATCTTGAATATTTCAAGGCGCTGGAGCTGTATATCGTCGCCGGCGAGGAGAAGGTCAAAGAGATGCACGAGACGACGCTGCCGAAGCTGCGGAGCGACGCCGCGAAGTCGGCTGACCCAATGGCAGCTCAGGTCGTGAATGACTTCGAGGAATCGGTGAAGCGGTTTGAGAAGAAAGTGCATGACCTCAAGCTCTCCAAGATGATCGCGATACAGACTGCGCCGCAGATCAGGCTCATCCAGAACAGCGACAAGGATCTCGTCGACAGGATTCAGAGCGCCATCTACAACACGATACCTCTTTGGAAAAATCAGATGGTAATCGCGCTTGGACTCTCGCGCCAAAAGCTGGCAATAGAGCAGACGCGAGCCGTGAACGACACGACGAATCGTCTGCTCACGCGCAACGCGGAACTTTTGAAGCAGAACACGATCGAGGTGGCGAAGGAGAACGAGCGGGGCATCGTCGATATAGAGACCGTGAAGAAGGTCAATGAAAATCTGATATCGACCATCGAGGAGACGATGAAGATACAGCAGGAGGGCAGAGCAAAGCGCGTGGCGGCGGAGAAGGAGCTGGCGCAGTGCGAGGACAAGCTGAAAAAGGCGTTGCTCGCCGCGAGCAATAAAAAAATCAATTAAAAGTTTACATATTTACAAAAAACTTCTTGCAATTATTTTTCAATCATGCTATTATTAGCGTCGATATGGCAAAGGCGATGAACGGGAAAAGTACCATGTGTTTAGCCGCGCAGAGAGCCCCGTATGGTGCGAGGGGGTCGGGGAGATGCATGGGAAGTTCACCCGGGAGCTTCGCGCTGAAGCGTCGAGATGGCGTGTAGGCGACGACGGCATCTCACCGTTAAATGAGAAGCCCATCGATGTTTTTTCATCCGTGGGATTGAGATGCCCGGTTTCGGGCAAATAAGGTGGTACCGCGAGCAGGCCTCGTCCTTTTATGGACGAGGCTATTTTATTTTTGGGAGTGACATATCATTATGGTGATTGGATTCTTGGGCCCGGAGGGGACTCACAGCGAGGCGGCGGCCATGTGGCTCAATGAGCGCATGGGCAGGAGATCCGAGCTTCGGGCGTTTCCCGATATTTTTTCCGCTATACAGGCAGTGGAGAATGGCGAGATTGAGAGCGCGCTAGTGCCCGTCGAAAATTCTATCGAGGGCGCGGTCAATGTGACGCTCGACACGCTCGCGCAGAGCGAGAATATCTCCGTCGTGCGCGAGGTGGTGTGGGATGTCAGCAATTATCTCATGGGTCGCAATCCCTCCGCGGAAATCACTGCTATATACTCGCACCCTCAGCCGCTTGCCCAATGCCGCAGATTTTTGAAGGATCACTATCCGAATGCGAGGCTGATCGCCACGGCGAGCACTGCTGAGGCGGCGCGCATTGTCTCGTCGCCCGGCGCGGGTCGGGGCGGCGCGGCGGCGATATGCACCGCCAGGGCAGGGGCGATAAACGGGCTCGTGACCATCGCGGAGGACATACAAGACAGCAACTCGAACAAGACGAAATTCTATGAGCTGAGGCGGAGTCGGGCGGCGGAGCTGCCGATGGACGAGGCGGGCACCGCGCTCATAATTTTCCAGATCGACGGCGCGAAGTCGGGCGCGCTTTATGAGGTTCTAGGCGAGCTCGCAAAGCGCAAAGTGAACATGACCCGCATCGAGTCGCGTCCGCCTCGCGAGGGCATGGCAGGCTTCTATGTGTTCTTCGTGGATATCGAGATAGAGCGCGGGCGTTCGCGTGAGCCGGTGGATGAGGCTATCGCCGCCATCAGGGAGAGAAGCCTGTGGGTGAAGGAGCTTGGGCGATACCCGAAGATAGAGGCAAGGCAATAAGCCGTGGCTATGCTTGAGAAAAAATTGTTTTCAATTATGAAGCACTAAAAATTTGAACCGAGATACGCCTGATGAGCAGGCTCGGCAAAAAAGCAACTGATACTGGTAAAACGGAGCCCAGTCTATTTGTTTGTCATTTATTTATTATAAATTATTTGTTGAGGAGGATTTTATTATGGTTATCATCATGAAGCCGGAGGCAAGCGCACAAAACATCAAGGGGGTCATAGAGGTAATCCAGAACGCGGGGCTCACCGCGAAGGTCACCGAGGGCGTGCAGCAGCAAATCGTCGCCGTCATAGGCGACAAGTCGAAGGTCTCGAGCGTGCCGTTTGACGCTATGCCGGGCGTGGACCACAGCGTCGCCATCTCAAAGAGCTACAAACTCGCTAGCCGTGAGTCGCACCCGATGGACAGCGTCGTGGATGTCGACGGCATCGAGATAGGCGGCGGGAATTTTGTCGTGATGGCGGGGCCGTGCGCCGTGGAGTCACGCGAGCAACTGATGGAGGCTGCGGAAATCGCGAAAAAGGGCGGGGCGCAATTCCTTCGCGGAGGCGCGTACAAGCCGCGCACGTCCCCTTATTCGTTTCAGGGACTTGAGGAGGAGGGCCTGAAATATCTCGCGGAGGCGAAGGAAAAGACGGGGCTTCGGATTGTCACCGAGGTCACTCAGGTCGAGTCAGTGGAGATTGTCGCGAAATATTCCGACCTGATGCAGGTCGGGGCGAGGAATATGCAGAATTTCAGCTTGCTGAAGGAAGTCGGCAGAGCAAATAAGCCGGTCATGCTGAAGCGCGGTCTCGCCGCGACGCTTGACGAGTGGCTGAACGCCGCCGAGTACATCCTGAGCGAGGGAAATGACAAAGTCATACTCTGCGAGCGCGGAATCAGGAGCTATGAGACATACACGCGCAACACGCTCGATTTGGCTGCCGTCGCTGCGGTGAAGCACCTCTCGCATTTGCCTATAATAGTGGATCCGAGCCACGGCACTGGCAAGTGGCGTCTGGTGAAGCCGATGGCGCTTGCCGCAGTGGCAGCGGGCGCCGACGGCATCATCATGGAGATGCACCCGAACCCGGCAAAGGCTCTCTCGGACGGGGCTCAATCGCTGACACCCGAGCACTACTATGACCTGATGCGCGACGTGAACAAGCTCGCGAAATTCATGCGCGATGAGGACATAAAAAGCATAGATTTGGAAGGCTGATAATTTCAAAATGCACCGATGAATTTTCCGCTCATATAAAATTTGCCCGCTGTTGTGAATATAATTTTGCACGGCGGGCATTTTTTGCCGTCAAAAATTTCTTTTTTCTGACATTTTTTGGATTTTATGGTAAAATTATAATATCTGATTATATGGTTACGAGGTGATTATAATGAAAAAGTTTTATGTGCGCGGTATCCGTTTTTTGTTGTGCGCTTTTGCTTTGGCGATGATAATGACGGGCACGGTTTTAGCCAAGCCCGCCGCGGACGAGCCGAAACCGAAGGAGGAGACGGCCGCCTCGGCTTTGCCGCGCCATGAGCACAGTGATGCTTGCGGCAATACGACGGAGGAGCCGGTAGAGATTATATGTATACTTGACCGCTCCGGGTCAATGCAGAATCTCTCGCAGGATACCATCGGGGGATATAATTCTTTTGTGGCGCAGCAGCGGGAAAAAGAGGGGAGCGCAACTATAACGACGGTGCTCTTTGATGACAAGTATGAGAAGATTTTTGACAGTGTGCCTCTTGACGAAGTGCCCGAGCTCACGTCTAAGGAGTACTACGCGCGTGGCACCACGGCACTTCTCGATGCCGTGGGCAAGACGATTATGAGCACGCTGGGAAGGATGGAGCGCGACGGCGTCTGCCCGGCGCGAAGGAGTGTCATCGTTCTCATAATGACCGACGGGCTGGAGAATGCGAGCAGGGAATACAGCAGGGAAATGGTAAAGCGGCTCATCGAGGAGACGACCAAGGAATACAAATGGCAATTTGTTTTCATGGGCGCGAATATTGACTCGGTTAGTGAGGCGCAGTCGATAGGCATAGCGGCATCCAACGCGCATGACTTTGACGCAAGCGGGGATGGCGTTGCGACATCGTTTGAGCGCATGGGAGAAGCAGTAGACAGGGTAAGAGAAAGGTAAGAAACCAAAATGAAATAAGTCGTGCAAGTGGCGCAGAACAAGCTTTCATTGGCAATGCGGAGGAAGGAGGCGCAGAGGTGCTGCGCCGACCGGCGACAACGCAGCCAATGGGAATCTGGGAAAGCAAGATGTATAACTTGTTTCGTGACAGTTCCAATTATTTCCGGGAGGGGAAAACATGGAAAAGGCAAAGGTTTATTTCACGGATTTTCGCACGGTGGTCGGAACTCCTCTGACAGAGAAACTGCGGAAGCTGTGCATCATGGCGGGATTCAAAAAAATTGACATGGAGGGGAAATTTGTCGCCATAAAGATGCACTTCGGCGAGCTGGGAAATCTCGCTTTTATTCGCCCGCAATACGCCAAGGCGGTGGCTGACATGGTAAAGGAGCAGGGCGGCATACCTTTTTTGACTGACTGCAACACGCTCTACCCCGGCAGCAGAAGACACGCGGTTGAGCATATGGACTGTGCGAATCTCAACGGATTCACGCCGCTCGTCACGGGGTGTCAGGTCATCATAGCCGATGGTCTGCGCGGAACCGACGAAGAGGAGGTGCCCGTGAAGAATGGGGAGTATGTGAAGACGGCGAAAATCGGTCGCGCTCTGATGGACGCTGATATTGTCATAAGCCTCGCGCATTTCAAGGGGCATGAGATGACGGGGTTCGGCGGCGCGATAAAGAATCTTGGCATGGGAGGCGGCAGCCGCGCCGGCAAGATGGAGCAACATTCGTCGGGCAAGGTCTCGGTCGATGAATCCAAGTGCCGCGGATGCCGTCGCTGCGCCCGTGAGTGCGGGTCAAACGCCATAACGTATGAGAACAACAAGGCGCATATAAATCATGACCTTTGCAAGGGCTGCGGTCGCTGCATAGGGGCGTGCGCTTTTGACGCGATAGCAAACGACCAATGGGATGCCAGCGATCTGCTCGACCGCAAGATGGCCGAGTACGCGCAGGCGATATGCCAGGATCGCCCGACATTCCATATCAATATGGCTATGGATATATCGCCGAATTGCGACTGCCACGGGGAGAATGATGCGCCGATTCTGCCGAATATCGGTATGTTCGCCTCTTTTGACCCGGTTGCGTGCGATCAGGCGGCAGTGGATGCCTGCCAGAATGCGACTCCAATAGCGAACAGCCAGCTCGGGGAGAATCTCTCGAACAAAAATTTTGCAAAGAAGAACGACGTGTTCCTCGACAATAACCCCAACGTGAACTGGGAAGAGACTCTGGTTCATGCCGAAAAAATCGGTCTCGGCACGCGGGAGTATGAGCTGGTCACGATGAAGTGATTTTTAGTTGAGTTTTTATCTGATACTTATGAGTAAATTGGACTAAATTCAGTGGGGGGGTAAAACTCCCACTGAATAAGCCTGATTTTATGGACGGTTTTTTGTGGAATTTAACTTTTCTCTTCAATATATTATGAATTTCAGCCAAATTTTATTGCAATGATGACCGCTTTACGATAAAATTATTTCGTGTGGCTGTCAAAAATTTTGACAGTTCCCTGGTTTGGAGGTTATTGCATAGCATGTTTGGCATGAATATGGATATTGGCATTGATCTTGGCACAGCGAATGTGCTGGTCTATGTCAAAAACAAGGGCATAGTTCTCCGGGAGCCTTCAGTCGTCGCGGTGAATCGCGACACGAATCAGATTCTCGCGATTGGCGCGGAGGCAAAGAATATGCTCGGGAGAACGCCGGGAGACATAATAGCGATTCGCCCGCTGCGTGACGGCGTGATTGCCGATTACGAAATCACGGAGACCATGCTCCGTTATTTCATAGAGAAGGTCATAGGCCATAGCTTCGTTTTCAGGCCGCGCATAATGATCTGCATACCGACGGGCGTGACGATGGTCGAGAAGCGCGCGGTGCAGGAGGCGGCGGAGCAGGCGGGCGCAAGAAAGACCCATCTCATTGAGGAGCCGATGGCTGCCGCTATTGGAGCAGGGCTGCCCGTTGACGATGCTACCGGCTCGATGGTAGTGGATGTGGGCGGCGGCACGACCGATATTGCCATCATAAGTCTCGGCGGGATAGTGGTGAGCGACAGCCTGCGGGTGGCCGGCGATAAATTCGACGAGGAGATTATCGCGTATGTGCGCAGGACGGCTAATATGCTGATAGGAGAGCGCACGGCTGAGAATATAAAAATGCAAATCGGCGGGGCGTACGGCAATGCGCGTGAGCTGCAGATGGAGGTCAAGGGTCGCGATCTTTTGTCGGGCCTGCCGAAGAGCATAATCCTCTCGACGGCTCAGGTAGCGGAGGCGCTTGCGCCGTCAGTTTATCGCATAGTCGAATGCGTGAAGAAGGTGCTGGAGGAGGCACCGCCGGAGCTGGCGGCAGACATAATGGATCATGGCATAGTGCTGACGGGAGGCGGGGCAATGCTCTATGGGCTCGATGAACTGATTCACCATGAGACAGGTATCCCGACCATTCTCGCGGATGACCCGCTTTCCTGCGTTGCGATTGGCACGGGGAAGGCTCTTGACTTCGCCGATCATTTCAAGGACGGACAGGAAATGACGAGTGTACTGTCACAATGATTTTGAATAAAAGACGGCGGCATAGGCGTTGCCGTTGTTCAATTATCATCGTGCCGGCACATGGGCACGCTAAAAGATGATTGATTTGTTGTTATAGTATAATGACGTATTTTAGGAGTGACTTATTATGTGGCGTGGGCTTTATACGGCGGCTACCGGCATGATGACCGAGCAGAATCGAACCAACGTGATTGCGAATAACCTTGCCAATGCGAATACGACAGGCTATAAACGTGACCGCGCAGTCGATGAGGAATTCAGCCCGATGCTGATTCGTCGCATAAACGACACCAAGCAGTACAAGGTGACGGATTTCAAACAGTTCTCGATTGACAGGCGGCCGCCCAGAGTCGGGACGCTTGGGCTCGGCTCGTACACGGCGGAGATTGCCACCGACCATGCCCAGGGCAATATGATGACTACCGGCAATCCGCTTGACCTTGCAATTTCCGGCGAGGGGTACTTTGTCATTAACACGCCCGATGGCGCGAGGTACACCAGAAATGGCAATTTTTATCTTACGCGTGATGGCCGCTTGGTCACGTCAAACGGTCAGGAGGTCGCAGCGCGAGGGGGACGCAATATAAGGATTCCTGAGGGCACAAGGGAGATAGTGGTCGGCGCGCAGGGGCAGATTTGGGCAGATCGCCAGCAAGTGGGGCAGCTTGAGTTCGTCCAATTTAATGACAGGCGGGCTGTTCTGAAGCAAGGCGACAGCCTTTATTACCCGCAGGAGGGAGCGCAGCCCCAGCCGGCGACGGGAGAGATTAATCAGGGGCTTTTGGAGCGATCTAATTCCAATGTCATAGACGAGATGGTGGAGCTCATCAATAATTTCCGCATTTATGAGGCCGACTCGAAGGCGGTCACGACGCAGGATTCGATGCTCGACAAGTCGGTGAATAATATCGGGCTCGTGCAGTAGCGTGAAAATAGGACTTTTTTAAAAAAATAGGTCTTTTTTCCGTTAAGAAAAATGGGATATTTGACGATAAATATAATAGCGTTAAGTATATCTGCATATTAATTAGATTGGAGCGATGTTATTATGATGAGGGCTCTTTGGTCGGCGGCGTCCGGCATGAAGACTCAGCAGCAGAATATGGACGTCGTGGCTCATAACCTTGCGAACGTCAACACGTTCGGCATGAAAAAGATTCGCGCCGAGTTCCATGACCTTCTTTATCAGACATTGAGAACGGCGGGCGCGGAGAGCGGCGCTGATTCGCAGTACCCGACGGGGCTTCAGATAGGTCTGGGCGATAAGCTGGCGGCGACCCAGCGCATTTTCTCGCAGGGCAATCTTCAGGCGACTGACAATCCGACTGACATAGCCATCGAGGGCGAGGGCTTTTTCCAGATTGAGTTGCCTGACGGCACCATCGCCTATACGCGTGACGGCTCGTTCAAGCTCGATCAGGATCGCCGCCTTGTGACTACGGACGGATACCCAGAGGCTGACAATATCACTTTCGACCAAAACGCGTCAAGTGACTCCATTGTCATATCGTCGGACGGTCGAGTGGCTGACCAGGTAGACGGGCAGATCAACCAGATCGGCCAGATTCAGATTGCCCGTTTTGTCAACCCGGCAGGTCTCACGGCAATCGGCAAGAATCTTTTCATCGTCTCGGAGTCATCGGGCGATGCGCTCCTTGGCAACCCCGGAGAGGACGGGGCGGGCACGCTGGTTCAGTCCGTCATAGAGATGAGCAATGTTCAGGTAGTCGAGGAAATGGTCAACATGATTGTGGCGCAGCGCGCGTACGAGTCTGACGCGAAGGCCATCACGACATCTGACTCGATGCTTGAAATTGCGAACGGGTTGAAGCGTTGATAGCGCATGATATTTTATGAGATCAGGATTTGACTGCATGGAGGCGGTGCGTTTTTGGCGTGTCGCCTATCCTTGTTTTTTCAAGAAAATATTCTCTCTCATTTTTGTAATGGCTTTGGCGGTTCCTGCCACGGCAAACGCCGTAGGCATGACGCGTGAGCAGAAATATCCGCAGGTGATAACGCCGTCAACGGTCGAGAGCCTCATAATGGAGCACGTTGATGAGCTGATGGCTGAGGCGCATGAGACGAGGCGTTATACCGTTGACGTGGTGCATATTCCCAAAAATATCAGGGCGCCCGAGGGAGAGCTTTCGTACTCGGTGACGACGCCGAACGGCCTTCGTTATTCGTCTAATACAGCGGTATACGTTGAAATTTTTGTCGACGGCGTGTCTTTCAGGAAGGTAAGCTGCAAGGCATCGGTTCATATCTATGACATGGTTTGCGTCGCGGCTCGCCCGATTCAGCCGAACACCCCGATCACGCGGGAGGATGTGCGACTTGAGGAGCAGGATATCGGCTCCCGCGGGAAAAATTATTTTTTGACCATAGATGAAGTCATCGGCAGGGTGGTCTCGCGAAGGATGAACATAGGGCAGCCGATGACGCAGGCGATGCTGAAATGGCCCGAATTGATAGAGCCCGGCGCTCCGATAACAATCATCACGGATATGAAGGGCGTGAAGATAAAGACGGAGGGGACTGCTTTGGAGGCGGGGCGTCTCCATGAGCGAATAAGGGTGAGGAACAATAACTCGCGCAAGGTGATAAGGGCGCGCGTGATTGATGCAAATACGGTTGAAGTTGAGAATTGAAGGTGAATGGCATGAATGGTAGTTTGAAAAAGATTGTGGCCGCGTCTTTTTGCGCCGTCATTATGACAGGCGTGTCGCCTGCGGCGGCTGACGCTCAGTCGCTTTGGACTGACGGCCCGCACAATGAGAGCGTGCTTTTTGCCGACAAGAAAGCACGAAATGTCGGTGATATTTTGACAATCGTGATAAGCGAGAGTGCCACCACATCGATGAATAAATCATCGAGCAACAGCAAGGAGGGCAACACGAACCTCAATACCGGCATTGGTATTTTCCATTTCCTCGCTGCGGCTTCCGCCAGTGCCTCGGATGACTGGAAGGCCGACGGATCGACATCCAACACCAACAGGGCTAACGGCCGCGTGACGGTCACGGTCGTTGAGGTTGAGCCAAACGGCAACATGGTCGTCGAGGGCACGCAGTCGATATGGCAGAACAACAATGAGCACAAGATTACTCTGCGCGGCGTGGTGCGCCGTGATGACGTGTCATACAACAACACTGTCCCTTCGACGCAGGTCGCCGACGCGACAATCAAGTTTGACGGCAAGGGCCCAATCAACGCGAAGCAGCGTCAGGGCATTTTAACGCAGATATTCAATTTCTTGTTCTAGTTCTTTGAGCCGCCGTGAGCGGCGGAGGGGTAGGGTGTATCGCTGATGAAAAAAGTATTATCCCTTTTTCTCGCAGTTTTTTGTGTGCTGACATTCGATGGCGGAATAGTAAATGCTGAAGCATCAATGACGCGCATCAAGGACATCGCGAGGGTGCAAGGCGTCCGTTCAAACCAGTTGGTCGGATACGGCCTTGTTGTAGGCCTAAACGGCACGGGCGACTCCAATAAGACTATAGAGACGCTGCAATCGGTGGCCAACATGCTGCGTCAGTTTGGCGTTCTGATAAATCAGGACGATCTCAAGACAAAGAATGTGGCGGCTGTCATGGTCACCGCGACGCTTCCTCCATTCGTGCGCGAGGGAGACACAATAGACATCACTGTGTCGTCAATGGGAGATGCCAAGAGCATACAGGGCGGTGAGCTGGTTCAGACTCCGCTGCAGGCCGGAAACGGGGAGGTTTATGCCGTGGCTCAGGGCGCGGTCTCGACGGGCGGATTTATGGCCGGCAACGGAGGCAACACGCGTCAGAAGAATTTCCCGACAGTCGGAACTACTCCCAATGGCGCCATTGTGGAGCGAACGGTCGAGGATGACATAGGTGCCAACGGCAATATGTCTCTTTCGCTGATGAGCCCGGATTTCACGACGGCATCGCGTATCGTCGATGTGATAAATCTGCGCTTTGGTCCGGTTGCCCGTGCCGCAAATGCCGGGAGAATAGACATATCTATTCCGTCATATTACCGCGGCAATGTGGTCGGTTTTGTGGCCGGCCTTGAGGAGCTGTCTATCATGCCGGACAATATCGCAAAGGTAGTGGTGAGCGAGCGCACGGGGACCATAGTCATGGGCGGCGATGTGTCTGTGGATGAGGTCGCCATTACTCAGGGAGGTCTTTCCATAAGCGTAGAGGAGGACACGGAGACGGATCAGCCTGCGCCGTTCAGCTATGGCAGCACGGTCGTATCAAAGCAATCCGATGTCGAGGTGAATGAGGCTCCGGCTAGCTCCATAATTCTCCCCGCGACGGCAAATGTCAGCGACGTAGTGGGAGCATTGAACGCGGTCGGAGCGACGCCGAGGGATATAATTTCGATTCTTCAGGCGATAAAGGCATCCGGAGCGCTCCACGCGGAGCTTCAGATTATATGATGAGGTGATACATATGATTGACGCGCTGAATGGCATTGACAGACTTTCATCCATGGCCGACAACAACAGGGCGAATCTCAATATAGCCAAGGCGCGTGCCGAGGCGGCGGAATTTGACCGCGTGCTTCATGAGGTGCAGCGCAGGGCAGAAGAAAAAAAGACCGGGGAAAACGAAATCGATCCCAAGAAGGATAGAGAACTGCGTGATGCGTGCGAGGGGTTTGAGGCGATGTTCCTCACGCTGATGTATAAGGAAATGAGAAAGACGGTTCCCGAGAATAAGTTGTTCGGTCAGAGCCACGGCGAGAAAATTTGGCATTCCATGCTTGACGAGGCGATGATGGATGACGCGGCAAAATCCGGAGGGGTCGGCCTTGCCGATATGCTCTACGAACAGCTGTCCCCGCAGGTGCTTGGAACCGATGGCACAAAGATACAAAAAATGAAGTGATGATATTGAAAAAACGCTGAGATAATCGGCGTTTTTTATTTTTGTCATAAATTTTTGAGAAACGGTTGATATAATCACGCATCATCATTCTATCTTTTTTTGAGAAGGGGTTTAATCAGTGGATTCATTCATGCGCAGGTTTTCTTCCCGGGCGGCAGTTTTGCTGGCCGTATTTATTTTTGTCATTTCGCAGTTCTCCGTAACGGGGGCTGCTCGCCGTGCGCCGTCGGACAATCGCGCGGCGCAGACGCAGAATGCGGATAGGAGCAATAAGCAATCTTCATCGGCGACGCTCAGCGCGATTCGATTTGGCAGCAACGATGAACGTGACCGTATTGTTTTTGATTTGTCAGCTATTCCGAAGTATGATGTCAATTCTTTGAACGGCGGCAAGCGAATAGTGCTCACCATGCGGGGGCTCAAGGACAAATCAAAAACGAAGCCGACTATAAAGAGCGACATGGTAAAAAGAGCTGCGTTTCAGACGCTCGACGATGGGCTGCGAATCACGATTGATTTAGCCGAGCCTCTCGGATATGAGGTCAAGACGCTAAAGAATCCTAACCGGCTCTTTATAAATTTTTCTAAAGTGTATGAGCATGAGTATCGCTCGGACAAGGCGGAAGGCCTCACGTTTATTGATTACGTGCGTCGGGACAAGCGCGGCAGGTTTAATGCGTACCTTCTCGACGTTGACATGAGTAAATATCGCCTTGAGCCGATACTGGCGAATGGCGTGGTGCAGGGGCGAGAGACGGTGAGCGAGATGAGCGACGACATGAATGCCGTTGCAGCCATCAATGCGACGTATTTTGAGCGCAACGGGGAAATCATCGGGCTGCTCAGGATGAATGACACGATTGTCGGCACCACTTATTTCACTCGCTCGTCGCTCGGCATAAAGAAAAATGGCAATGCCATCATAGAGCCGGCGAGCTACACGGGGCTGGTGACCATCGGCAAAGCGTCGCACTATGTGGCGGGAGTCAATGTGGAGCGAGGCGAGGACAGTCTCGTAATATATAATAGCTACTATGGCACCACGACAGGCACAAATAAATATGGTCGAGAGTTTACCGTGCGCAACGGAAAGGTGACGAATATACAGCAGGCTGACTCGGCAATCCCCGAGGACGGATATGTTATATCGGTTCATGGCAAGGCGAGGAATGATTTCGTGCGCGTGCGCGTCGGGGACAAGGTGACTTTTGTCGAGGACATCGGCAAGAAGCTGAAAAATGTGCCCGACATCATAGGCGCTGGCCCAACGCTCGTGAAAAACGGCAAGGTGGATGTGACCGCAGCCAAAGAAGAATTTCCCGATGACATTGCGGTTGGTCGTGCGCCGCGCACCGGGGTCGCCATACTCCCGAATAATCACATGATGCTCGCGGTGGTCGATGGCCGTCAGGCTCACAGCATAGGAGCGACACTCACTGAGTTCGCGGAGCTTCTCATAAAGTATGGCGCACGCGACGCGATAAATTTTGACGGCGGCGGCTCATCCGAGATGGTAATAGGCGGCGAGATAGTGAACAGTCCGTCTGATGGTCAGGAAAGACCGGTGGGAAGCGCGCTCGGTGTATTCAAAAGATAAAATGAGACTTATTCAGTGGGAGTTTTAGCGCCCATTAGCATCGGATAAAATGAGACCGGATGCAGAGGGAGCTTTAGACTCCCTCTGTATTTATCCGTTGGCATCGGATAAATATCTTGATATTGGAAGTGTTTTGTCTGTATAATAGGGGGTAAATATTTGTGAGAAAATATATTGCCGCCGGTTTTTTGATTATTGTATTTGCGGCAGCGGCGCTGTTGTCGCGCTATGTGCTGATAAGGCAGGACGCGGTGATGGGCGGCAGGGTGACATGGGTGATTGAGCTCGGCGAGAATGTGAACGAGGGGGACGCGATTTTGAAGGTCGCGGCACTCTCGGGCGGCGATGTCGTCGCATCGCGTGCCACGGCCGCGGGCACCGTGGAGGAAGTCAATGTCAAGGTCGGCGATAATATAAAGTCGGGGACAATGATTTTGAGGCTAAAGAAACGCTAGGGAACCTTAATGATGTTTTTGAAATTATAATGATAATTTTTAATATTAAATGAAATAATGAGGTGACTCTTTTGAAAAAATATACAGGACGTATTAAGAAAATGGTCGCAGCGGTGCTGGCATCTGCTTCATTTGCCTTTGCCGCTCCCGCTATGGCTGTGCCGGATATAATGCCGCTCGCTGATGTCTCGGAGGGAATGACGGGGACACTCTACACCGTCGTCAACAGCACGGGAGCCATAGAGAGCTTTGACGCTGAGGTGGTCGGCGTGATGCGCGGCGGCAATGGGGCCATGCCGTATATCATAGCCCGCAGCGAGGGCGCTTTTGCCGACACGGACGGCGGCCTGATGCAGGGAATGAGCGGCAGCCCCGTGTATATTGACGGGCTTCTCATCGGGGCCGCATCGGCAACGCTGGAGAAAATGGACCCGCACACGTTCCTGATTACTCCCATTGAGGAGATGCTCGCGATATGGGATTTGCCCGATTACAAGAATCAGATGAAGCCAAAGCCGATTGACCTGAAGCAGGACAAGAAAGAGGAGGACAAGAACGCCGAGGAAGCGAAAGAAGATTCCGGGAATGGCGATAATGCTTCCGATAAAGCCGATAACGAAAAGGATACTGACAAAGACAAAGATAAAGATAAGCCAAATGAAGAGCCGGAGAAGGTTGCCGATGATGCAGCGGGAGACAAGGGCAAGGGCGACAAAGCCGGCGATGCCGCTGATGATAATAAGCGGGACAACGGCGGCGAGGAAAAGGATAAGTCGGGTGAGCGTGATAAAAAGGATGAGATAAAGGAAGATAAAAAAGAAACAAAGGAAGATGGGAAAAAGACGTTCCCGTCTGTGGGCAAGGAGCCGGAGTACAAGGCTACATTTTACGCCTCGGGATTCGGGGACAGGGGATTCGCGGAACTCCAGAAGAAGCTGAATCCCATGGGCTATCGGGCACTCCCCTATGGCGGAATTGATTATGATTACAACCAAACGGAGTACAACGCGGAGCTTTCCCCCGGCGATGCGGTCGGAGCGGCGCTTGTTTATGGCGACTTTTCGTTTGTTGCGACCGGCACGGTGACGGCTGTCGATGAGGGCCGCATACTTGCATTTGGCCATCCGTTCCTTCATCGCGGCAATGTCAATTATTTCATGACGGACGCGACAATACTCGGCATGGTAAATGGCGTGAGCGATGGTCTGAAATTCGCGAACACGGGCAAGGTCATCGGTCGCATCAATCAGGACAGGAGCGCAGGAATCGGCGGCGAGATAGGCGTTTTCCCCATGGTCGTGCCGCTCAGGATGAATGTCAAGGACGCGACTTTGGGGCGTGATAATTCGTACTCCGCGATGATGGCGTATGACGAGGATTTCTTGCCGATACTGGCGCCTGTCATCTCGTACGCGGCGCTCGGTCGCACTTCCGACACGGCGGCGGGAAGCACGGTGAAGGTTCATTTCGTTGTCCGCACCAACGCGACTGAAAAAGGCACTGTTGAGCGCACGAATCTTTTTTATTCGCCGGCGGACACGGGGCAGTTTGCTTTCAATGACATGAACAGGGTATTGAGCATCATAACTTCTGACACGGAGCGCGAGGCGGACATATATGATGTGAGCATAGATATTACATCCGAGCTTGAGAGGAAGACGGCGTCGCTCATATCCGCTATTCCCGACAAGCCTGAGGTCCAGCCGGGGGACACGGTCAATTTCACTGTGACGCTGAAACCGTACCGCGCGGAGAAAGTGAAGCTCACGGTGCCGTATGTGGTACCGAAGACGCAGAGAACAGGCACGATGAACCTCGATATACATGGCGGCGGTCTCGTCTCGATAGAGCAGCTGCTCGCAGCGGCTGATGCCGCGGCGGGCGTTGACGCATCAGCGACGGAGGACAAGACCAAGACGACGGAGAGCAAGCTGCTGGAGATTGAGAAGGAGCCGGCGAATAATGATATTGTTATTGAGCCGGGAGCGGGCCCCGTCATGACGGAGGCGGAGCAGAAAAAAGCTGTCAGGGACGCTGTCAAAGCGCAGGACAGGGCGGCAGATGAAGCGCAGGATCATGTCTTTTTGCCTTCTTTCAACAAGAAAGAGCCGCCGTCGCCGCGCAAAACTTTCACGACCGATTATGTGATTGACAATGTGATTCATGCAACGCTCCATATAAAGGATAAAGAATAAGGGATAAGGAATAAATCTGACAATAAAAATCATGCGGGAGGCGCATCAAATGCCCACAAAATTTCCAATATCAAAGTCGCGTCTGGAGGAAATCATTCGCGAGTATCCGACGCCATTTCACATATACGACGAGGCGGCCATACGCTCTAACCTTCGCAGGCTCTTCAAGGCGTTTTCATGGGCTCCCGACTTTCGCGAGCATTTTGCGGTGAAGGCGACGCCGAACCCATATATTCTTGAGATAATGCGAGAGGAGGGGGCGGGCGCTGACTGCTCGTCTCTCGCGGAGCTGTGCCTTGCCGAGATGGCGGGCATAAAAGGCGAGAAGATAATGCTCACCTCAAATGACACTCCCGCCGATGAGTTTCAGAAAGCGCGCGAGCTCGGCGCAATAATAAATCTCGATGACATTTCTCACATTGATTATCTTGAGAAAAATGCGTCGTTCCCCGATTGCCTGTCGTTTCGCTATAATCCCGGGGCGGGCGTCGCGGGCAATGATATAATCGGAAAGCCGGAGGAGGCAAAATATGGCCTGATGCACGGTCAGCTCCTCCAGGCTTACAAGATAGCGCGTGAGAAGGGCGTGAAACGCTTCGGCCTTCACTGCATGGTTATTTCAAATGAGCTTCATGCGGAATCTTTTATAAACACGGCGCGCCTGATGTTCAACACGGCTGTCGAGATTTACGAGAAGCTCGGCATTCGTCTTGAGTTTGTCAATCTCGGCGGCGGCATCGGCATACCGTATCATCCCGAGGAAAAACCCGTGGATCTCGAATTTGTCGGCGAGGGAATAAAAAAGGTATATGATGAGATTATAGTGCCGGCGGGGCTCGACGGGCTGGCTATCGCGATGGAGTCCGGGCGTGCCGTCACGGGGCCGTATGGATATCTTGTCGCGACGGTGCTCCATGAGAAAAAAACCTACAAGGATTACATAGGCCTTGATGCCTGCATGGCCAATCTGATGCGCCCTGCCATGTACGGCGCGTATCATCACATAACGGTGGTCGGAAAGGAAAACGACACGTGCGATCATGTTTATGATGTGACGGGCTCGCTATGCGAGAATAATGACAAATTCGCGATTGACAGGTGGCTGCCGGAGATAAGCATAGGGGATCGGCTGGTAATCTATGACGCGGGCGCGCATGGCCATGCCATGGGCTTTAATTATAACGGGAAGCTGAGGAGCGCGGAGCTGCTGCTGAAAGAGGATGGCAGCGTGAAGATGATTCGCCGGGCGGAGACGCTCGATGATTATTTTGCAACGCTGGATTTCAAAAAAGTCTAAGGTAAGGACGGCTTATTGTCATGGCTAAATTCCCTATAGAATATTTTTTTGCAACGAATTTCAAGGAATTTGACCCTAAGGGGATGCTTGAGGAGGCTGCAATGACAGGTCTCGCGATAGGCCCTGTCAGAGGCGAGACGAAAATATATGGGGTAAAGCTGGATTTCAACAACGGGGTGCGCGTCGAGGTGCCCAAGGGCAATTTCAGGCTTCGCATCTCGGACGATGACACGGGCGATGTCTTTTATGACAGCGAAGTGTCGGAAAAAATAGTCGTTTCCTACGAGAAATACTTTGTACGATGGAAGATTGAGCTTTATAAAAAGCGCAAGCCGGTATTGGTTCATGTGTTTGACCCAACAAAGAGGCGAGTGCATTTTGTCTTCACGAGCATGGCTTTGGGCGATACGCTCGTGTTTCTGCCGTATGTCAGAGAGTTTCAAAAAATTTATGACTGCCCTGTTTCTTACTATGTGCCTGAGCACTTGCGGGAGCTTTGCCATGAATTTTATCCCGATATTGAGATTCGTGAGGAGCTTTGCCCAGACACATACGCGACATTTTATTTCAGCGCGGGCATAGAGCACCCGGGGAGGCTCCCGATTGACAGGCGCATCATGCCGATGGAGGATTTCGGGCGCGTCATTCTTCGCCTCGCGCATAGGCCTGGCAGGCTCATGTGGCGTGAAAATGAGCGAGTGATAAAGGAGCCGTATGTCTGCATAGCGGTGCAGGCCTCGATGCTCGAAAAATGCTGGCTGCATGACGGCGGATGGGATGAGGTGGTGGCGCATCTAAAGGGGATGGGCTATCGCGTGATATGCATAGACCAGCATAGAGTCCGTGAAAACGGCGGGCTGAGGGCTGCAATGCCCGAGGGCGCGGAGGACATGACGGGGGACAGGCCTCTGGTTGAGCGTGCCGATATGTTGTCCCATGCTGATTTTTTTATAGGGCTGCCGAGCGGACTGGCGTGGCTCGCTGACGCAGTGCGCTGCCCGGTGGTGCTGATCGGCGGATTTTCATATTTCTGGTATGAGTTTGCGACGCCTTATCGGGTGTATAATCGTCTGGCGTGCACGGGCTGCTTCAATGACACGCGGTGCGACTATCAGCGCGGCAGTTGCCCGCGCCACGGCAAGGACAGCGAGCACTATCTGGAATGCTCTTATCTGATCACGCCGTTCATGGTGAATGAGGCGATAGACAGGCTGATCCATGACAGGAAGATGGGGTGATATGATGCGGGACATGATTCATGTCGCTTATGCCGTTCACGATGAGCACGGCTCATTTTCAAAATTCACAGGGACAAGCATCGCCTCGATTTTTATGAATACGTCATCGAGGGTTGTCATTCATATACTGCATGACGAGTCGCTGTCAAAGGAAAACAGAGAAAAATTTGAGGCTCTCGCGGAAAAGTATGGTCAGGAGATACGCTTTTATGACGTGGAGGAACTGGCGACAAGGGATCTAATCAAGGTACTTGAGGCTATGCCTGAGATGAGCGAATCTCGTTTCTCGGTCGGCGCTTTTTACAGGCTGCTCGTGGGAAGGGTAATACCTCATGAAGTAAAAAAACTTATTTATCTTGACTCGGATATAATTGTAAATCTCGATATAGCGGAGCTCTATGCCGAGCCTGTCGGCGCGAATGGAATCGCCGCCGTGATGGAGCACGCCCTGACGCACGGAAAGCCTGCGCCGCAGCCGCTTGTCGAGTCGGGCGAAGTGCCAAGGGACAAATATTTTAATTCCGGCGTCATGGTCATGGACATGGACAAATTTCGCTCTCATGAGAGCATAGTCGATGACGGGCTTTTGATGCTGAAAAATCATCCCGATTCTTTTTGCTATGACCAGGACGTATTGAATTACTTTTTCCATGAGGGCTATCGCGAGCTTGACATACGATATGACAGATTCGTTTCCATAGAGAGGCATCATGGTTTTCCGGTGTCGGCGGGGATATATCATTTCGCCGGTCACGCGCTCGATTTTTTCCTCAAAAATGACAGCTATAATCGCCTGTTCATAAACGCTTTCGTGCAGACGCCTTGGTTCTCTGCCGAAATGCTGGAGCAGATTTTCGGCGGCATATTCAATGCCTATGGCGTGTGGCGTGACAGCGGGCGCAAGGCAATAAATGCTTTCTCCGGCAAGTCGAGGGTTTTCTGCGGCGAGGCCAATAAAGAGCGGCTAATCAGAAAGCTGTTTGAGGCGAGGGATGATGAGGAATATCGCGCTGTTGCGGTTGCAGGCGGAAAGATATTTGTGCAAAAATTGCTTGATGAGATGAAAAACAGTAAGAGCAAGAGAAAAAAGGTCATATATGTTTTGTGCCTTGCGGGTATAAATGGGCTGCGTCGGTTTATGGATGAGGCGGGGCTCGTTGAGAATGAGGATTATGTAGACGGCGGCCGTTTTATCCCCGAGAGCGACGGCGGCTGGCAGCTTTCAAGCGGCGACTTTTTTTCTAAAATATGATATGAGGTGAGCGACAATGAGAGCATATCGGATACACGAGCTGAACGGGTTCATGTTTGATGACACGGAGCCGAGAAAATCATGCACGTATGACATAGTGAATCTAAAGTTGCCCGAGGGGGCGCAGATTTTTGACTTTGGTGGGGCACCTGACGTGCTGAGGCGCATAAGGCTGCCCGGCAATGCCTACACTCATCTTGAGACGCGCGACGACAGGCCTGTGCTCGTGCACGAGGCCATAAAGGACGGCGTCGGCATCAGCACGACTGACTGGGTTGACCTCGACTATGAGCTGGTGGAGGAAAATCTTCGCTGTGATTTTGAATGTCTTGTGAGCCGAGTTGCGCCCGACAATATTTTCCGTGTGAATTACGCTAATGGAAAATATTGGCTCACCGACCTATACGAGAGAAGGATAATATCAAAGCAAGAGGCTATGAAGTATCAGGCGCAGTGGGGATAATAAAGCGGCTCACATCCGCGGCAGAGATTTTTGGGGGAGCGTATGCAGTTAAGAGGCAGTCTTTGTTTGTTGGGAGCCGCGTTCCTGTGGGGGACTACTTTCGTCGCCCAGTCTGTGGGAATGGACAGGCTCGGCCCTTTCACATATATGTCGGCGCGATTCTTTCTCGGAGGGCTCGCGCTTTTTTTGCTCTATCTGATTGTGAGAAGAAAAATATTATCATGGAATTTTTGGAAACATGAAAGAGGCCGCGTTTCAAAAATTAGTCCGTTGAGCGACGGCGGGCGAAAGGCCGACGGCTGGAAAGCGGGCGCGGGAGCGGGGCTTATCATGTTCTTCGCGGCGGCTTTGCAGCAGTACGGGATACAGTACACCACGGCATCGAAGGCGGCTTTTCTCACCTGCATGTATCTTGTTATTGTCCCGATAGGCGGAGTGCTGCTGCGTCAGCGTATAAAAGTCCCGCATATCATCGGTGGCGTTTTCGCGCTCGCGGGGCTTTATCTTCTTTGCATCACCGACGGGCTCTCGCTTGCTTACGGCGATGCGATCGTCTTTATCGGCTCGTTTTTTTGGACGGCGCATATTCTTTTCACGGATCGTTTCGCGTCGGATGTCGATGTAATCGAGATGTCGCTCGCTCAGGTTATCGTCGTTTTCGTTTTGTCCACGGTGGCGGCGCTCGCTTTTGAGGTGTGGGTGTGGGCCGATGTTTTTGGCGCATGGGTTGCAATCGCATTCGGGGGAATCCTTTCGACCTGCGTGGCATTCACGCTCCAGATTGTGGGGCAGCGGTATGCCGACCCCGCTCCGGCCGCAATAATCATGAGCCTGGAGTCGGTCTTTGGGACTCTCGCTGGCTGGCTGATACTCGGGGAGACTATGTCGGCCCGCGAGGCGTGGGGATGCTCTTTGATGATGACGGGTATGCTCACGTCGCAATTGGGCGGTCTTTCACGAAAGAAAAAATAAATATGGACTTTTGCAGGAATATTCGCTTTTATATCGAATAATATATTCGTTGATGAAAATATAAAAAATATATTTATCACATATTGACGGGCGATATTGCTCCCGCTTTCGGAGTTTTTTTATTCAAGGAGGCAGCCGCTATGGATTATTTCAGGGATAATCGAATAATAAATTCCATAGTCCGCATAAAAGTTGTAGGTGTAGGCGGCGGCGGCAACAGTGTCCTCATGCGTCTCGCCGAGGAGCGCATACCCGGCATAGAGCTCCTCGGGGTGAATACCGACACGGCGCAGTTGTCACGCCTCCAGCAGATGGGTATCCCCACGCTCCCGATAGGGACGACTATCACGCGAGGGAGGGGCACAGGCGGCTCCGCGAAGACAGGGGCGGAGGCGGCGATGCTCGATAAAAATGTTATCGCGCGTGAGCTGCGCGACGTTGATCTCGTATTCATAACGGCAGGGCTCGGCAGCGGTGTCGGCACAGGCGCCGCCCCAATAGTGTCGCAGATAGCGCATAATCTTGGAATACTCACCATCGGAGTGGTGACGGCTCCGTTTTCTTTTGAGGGCAAGCGAAAGATGCAGACAGCCGAGGTGGGCATCCGCCAGCTCAAGGCATCGCTTGACGGCCTCCTGGTCATACATAATGACAATCTGATGAAGCTGGAGGGCAATCGCCGTCTCTCCCTCGCCGATTCCTTCAAGGCGGCGGACAATGTGCTTCGCCATGCCATAATAGGCATATCCGAGCTGATTTTGACACCCGGCGTAATCAATGTGGATTTTGCTGACGTGACATCAATTTTCCGTCAGAGCGATTCGAG
>JAFTAB010000178.1 GCA_017458745.1 Schwartzia sp. (in: firmicutes)
CGGACTGGAGCAGGACATACGGAATGTCAAGAACGGCGGGGATCTTGTCAAAATAGCCGAGGGCGGCATACAGAATATAGTTGACAACCTGCGCGACATGAAGCGCATGGCTCTCGACGCCGCGAACGACACGAACACCGACGCTGACAGGGCGACGATCCAAAAAGAATTTGATGAGCGAAAGAATCAGATAAATGATATAGCGCTTGAGACAAACTATAACGGCAGGCTCTTGCTGACAGGCGAGTATGCCAGGTATCGGCGTTTCAACGCTATAAACAGCACCAGCCTCACTGCGTCGAGGACGATAAACAGCTTGACCAGCGCATTTTCGGCCGGTACCAACAGCACAATGGGAGGCGGCTCGATCACCAAGACTTTTAACGGCGTGACAGTTACCTCCGACAAATATTTTTCGGGCTCTTCGGGCCCGATGGAAATGAAGATTGATTTCTCAGGCGCGACTACGCCGCTCGGCGGGACGCCGAACTATCCAAGCGATTTTCATTTGCAGGGGTTTGCCATTTTGTGCGGCGGCTGCAGCCAATATGTAAATATTATTTTTGACGCTAATAAAACAGTCAGCCAGTCGTCTTATATAATGGAGCCGGATCCGAACAATTATCAGGCCCGTCAGTTCACCATCGGCATCAGGGATGTGACGGACAGCAGCAGCTTGGCTGACGCGTTGTTTGAGGGAATCAGAAATTGCACGGAAAGATTGGATTCGTGGAAGCCGTATGAGAGGAATGGTAATACCTACTGGACTACTTGCAGGCAGTACTGCAATGACAATGGTGATGATTTATTATTGGATGCGACGCACGATTTTCGCATTCAAAAGAACTCCGATGGGTCATACAGCTTCACAAAGCTCGATACCCTTCGCGTTGGATTCTATGACGGCGCGGTGGGCGTCGTCATACTTGATGAAGAATTCGAGGCTGAGGCAGTCGGAAAGCCGCTCGTCATACAGCAAGGAACAAAAGCGAACGACGCTTTGAAAATTTATATCAACGATATGCGTGTTGGCGCCATGCAGGGGCTGGAGCAGGCGAATGTTTGCACCCGTGAGTCGGCCGTCTCGGCAATAAGCACATTGGACAGTGCGCTTGAATATGCGCTCGACCAGCAGACGGAGATGGGGGCATATCAGCAGCGCCTCAACGCAATACATGAAAATCTCGTCATCAACCATGAGCAGACGCTCTCGTCGCAGAGCACTCTCCTCGATGCCGACATGGCATGGGCCATGATGCAGTTCGCGAAATACAACATCTTGGCTCAGTCGTCTCAGGCGATGCTGACCCAGGCAAATCAAGACCTGTCGCGTTTGCTGCAGTTGTTCCTCTGATGCCGGCCTTAAAATCGCGTCCATTAATTTGGGCGCGATTTTCTTTTTTCCCCCGTCGGGCTGTCCCCATGCCGTTTATGACAGGGATGTCCTTTTCCGTGTTTCATTGTGCGTGCAAAGGGATTTCCTAAATGTCCGAAATGTTATATAATATTTGACATACACTAAATTATATGAGGATACGAGCATGAGGAACGTCATTAGATTCATTGATTTATTCGCGGGTATTGGCGGCATTCGCTTGCCATTTGAAGAATTGGGTTATAAATGCGTCTTTTCATCCGAGTGGGACGAAAAGGCTTGCGATACATACGCCGCAAACTTCGGAGAACGTCCCGCCGGAGATATAACAAAAATAGACGCGGCAGACATACCGCCCTTTGACTTGTGCTTAGCGGGCTTTCCGTGCCAAGCATTCTCTATCATAGGGAAAATGAAAGGATTTGCCGACACACGCGGGACGATGTTCTTTGAAATTGAGCGAATTTTACGCTACCACAAACCCCAAGCGATCCTTCTTGAAAACGTGAAGCAGCTTGCCACGCACGACAAAGGCAGGACGTTCAACGTAATATTGAATCGACTTCGCGACATCGGCTATTTTGTAAAGTATAAGGTGTTAAATGCTTTGGATTTTGGATTGCCGCAAAAGCGCGAAAGAATAATAATCGTTGGCTTTCTTGATGAAACTCTTGCAGAACGCTTTGATTTTGACTTTGAACGCAAACCTTACGACCTTGCGCTGATCGTGGAAAATGACACGGATGTCGATCCTTCTTGCTTCGCGTCCGATTTCATACGCAAGAAAAGAAAGGAGAGCGTCAAGGGAAAAAAAGTTTTTTTCCCGTCAGTATGGCATGAGAATAAGTCCGGAAATATATCTGTTCTTGATTATTCCTGTGCCTTGCGGACGGGGGCTTCTTATAATTATCTGCTTATTAACGGCATAAGACGCCCGACGTCCCGCGAGCTTTTGAGATTGCAGGGCTTTCCCGACAGCTATAAAATTGTAGTAAGTCATGCTGACATAAGACGACAGACGGGAAACTCTGTCGCCGTTCCCATGATTCGCGCAATAGCTAAAAAAATAGACGTGCTTTTGAAAGGAGCGGTACACAATGCAACGCCCAAGATTGCGGGACGCAGGCAAATTAAAGACGCACGAACTCTATCCGCTTAATGTGTTTCCGGATGAGTTAATTCGCCGTCTCGGCGGTTATCTTGTTTATCTTGTTTATATTGGTCGAAAGGATATAAGCGGCGACGATTTCGGCGACGCTTTCGCAGAAGCGGTTGGCGGCACTCATCTAGGCGCTCCCGTTGGTATTGCTGATGTGGTGTTGGGAAAAAGCTGCTGGTCAGCGAAAACGGTCAAAGCTAAAAACCCCTTTAATTCAAAATCTGTACGTCTTATCAGTGGACGTTGCTCGCCTGATTATTCGTATGGTATTTCTGATCCCCATGAAGATTTGCAAAAGACAGGCACGGCAGTTTTAGGGATATGGAATGAGCGCGTGAATATAGCGAACGATGCTTATAGTCAAGTCAGAACTGCCGTATTAGTGCGGAGTTATGACTTGCGGTCATACCTGCTTTTTGAAGAAGAAACGGGACGCTTCAGAACAACAGATTATAAATGGTCTGCGAATAATAACGGCAATCTCATAGGCCGCGATAAAGCAAAAAATCAGCGTTTCACTTGGCAACCGCACGGATCGCAGTTTACTATTCATTGTGAAATTCCCGCCGAGGCAGTCAAATTCCAGATAAAACTTCCCGCCCAAAGGCTGAATAAAAATGACGTTCTCGAGATGATTAAATTTGATGATTCGTGGATTACGATAGTCAGACAATAAAATCGCGTCCATTAATTTGGGCGCGATTTTCTTTTTTCCCCCTTGTCATGATTGGCTTGTCATGATAATATTTATTGAACTGTTATATTATGGAGGGAAATTTTTCTTTTTTATGGAGAAATTAATTATCAAGGGCGGCCAGAGACTTCATGGCCGCGTTAAAATATCAGGCGCAAAAAATGCGGTGCTTCCGATTATCGCGGCGACGCTTCTGGGGAATGAGAGACCGTCGACGCTCGATGAGGTGCCCTCGCTCGACGACGTGCATACCATAGCGGAGGTCATTCGCTCGCTCGGCGTCGATGCCACTTTCGACGCGGGGGAGCATAAGTTCATCGTGGACAGCGCGAGAATAGAGAAATGCGAGGCGCCCTACGACCTCGTCCGCAAAATGAGAGCATCGTTCCTCATAATGGGGCCGCTCCTCGCACGCTCGCGCAGGGCAAAGATTTCGCTGCCCGGCGGCTGCGCCATAGGCACTCGCCCTATTGACCTCCATCTGAAGGGATTCGAGGCTCTCGGCGCGAGCATCGAGATAGGCCACGGCTTCATTGACGCTTTCGCGCCGAACGGGCTGAAGGGCGCGAGAGTGTATCTTGATTTCCCGAGCGTGGGCGCGACGGAGAATATCATGATGGCCGCGTCGATGGCGGAGGGGCAGACCGTGCTGGAGAACCCGGCGCAGGAGCCGGAGATAATCGACCTCGCCAATTACCTCAATGTCATGGGCGCGAAAGTGCGCGGCGCGGGCACCAACGTCATAAAGATTGAGGGCGTGAATATGCTGCACGGCGCGGACTACACCGTGATACCCGACCGCATAGAGGCGGGGACGTACATGGTGGCGGCCGCGATGACGCGCGGCGATGTCTACATAGAGAACGCCATCACCGAGCACCTGAAGCCCGTCATAGCGAAGCTGAAAGAGGCAGGCGTCGCCATAGAGGAGGACGTCGACGGCGTGAGGGTGAGCTGCGACGGCCCGATAAAGTCGGTCGACATAAAGACTATGCCTTACCCCGGATTTCCTACCGATATGCAGGCGCAGTTCATGGCGATGCTCGCCATCTCCGAGGGGACGGGGCTCGTGACGGAGACCGTCTTTGAAAATCGCTTCATGCACGTCGACGAGCTGAAGCGCATGGGCGCGAACATCAAAATTGACGGCCGCACGTCCGTCGTCGAAGGCGTCTCGAGACTCACGGGCTGCCAAGTGAAGGCGACGGATCTTCGGGCGGGCGCGGCTATGGTGCTGGCAGGGCTGGTCGCTGACGGCGAGACGCAGGTGGGCTATATCCATCATATAGACAGAGGATACGATCATCTCGTGGAAAAGCTCGTGTCGCTTGGCGCGAATATCCGGCGAGTCGATGAATGACGGGACAACATATTTATGACAGACTATAAAAAAGACATATTGCTTTTGGGGCTTTTTTCATTCGCCCTTTTCATTATCGGCAACGGCTCAATCCCCGCGACCGACCCCGTGGAGTCAAACTATGTGCTCACGGCGAAAGAAATGCTCCTATCGGGAGATTTCATATCGCCTCGCATCTACGGCAACTATTGGTACGACAAGCCGGCGTTTTTCTACTGGGAGCTTATCGGCGCATTCTCGCTTTTCGGCATCTCGGACTTCGCGGCGCGGTTTTTCCCGACCATATTCGGCGTCATCGGCGTTCTGATGACGTATTTTTTTGCGCGGAAAATCTACGACAGAAAGACAGCTATGGTGTCGGGGCTGCTGCTTTCGACCTCGTTCGGCTACTGGCTCATATCAAAGACAATCATCACCGACATGACCCTCTTTGTCTTTTTCGATGCCGTGCTGGTATCCTTCTATATCGCCTACGCCGGGAAAAATAAAAATTGGTACTACCCGTGCTACCTGTTTTCGGGTCTTGCCGTGCTGACGAAGGGCCCCATCGGCATACTTCTCCCGGGGCTTATCGTCACGCTTTTTATCATAGCGCGGCGCGACTGGCGAGAGATACCGCGCATGAGGCCGCTCGGGTTCGTCATATTCGCGGCTGTAGTCGCGGCGTGGTACCTCCCGATGTATCGCCTGCACGGCAGCGAGTTCCTGGACACATTTCTCGGGGTTCACAATGTCCTCCGCGCCACGCAGTCGGAGCATCCCATGTGGGACGTGTGGTGGTATTACAGCGTCCTGTTCTTCATAATGTTCTTCCCGTGGTCTTTTCTCACGCTGCCGCAGGCAATCCGTAAATACATCAAAAATTATCGCGCGACTCGCGAGCTGCCGAGATTCGACGCGACTAAAATCTTTCTGCTGATATGGGCAATAACGATAAACCTTTTCTATCAGCAGATGGCGACGAAATACTCCACCTACACGCTCCCCTCCATGCTCCCGATAGTGATACTGGCGTCACGTTTCCTGATCGAGCGCGGGGCCGAAAAACTGATAAAAAGAGTCGCAATCGTGTGGTCGGTCATCATAGTGCTGCTCACATTCCTCGTCGCCGTGCCGGAGACGAGGCACGGGGGCAGCTCATACTCGGACGTCGCGGCATATCTGAAGGAGACGGCGGGGGAGGATGACTTGGTCGTCCTCTACGGTGTCTACAAGGCCTCGCTCCCGTACTACTCCGGCCTCACCGTCTACAAGCTGGAGACAAAGGAAAACGTGGCGGCGCTTCGGCCCGACGGCAAAAGCTGGAACTCGCTGAACGTCATGCCTTTCTATGCGGCGGAGGAGCTGCCGGGCGACAAAAATATCTACCTCGTCCTGCAAAAAAAGGGGGAGAAACTGAACGCCGAGAAGCCCGTGGTCGACCTGAGCGAATACGAGCTTATAAAAACGTTCAAGGATTGCAAAATATATAAGAAGGAAAACAAGTAAAATTTGCAAATCACAACGAAAGAAGCCGCTTAATTAAATTGAAAAAATGTATCATTATATGGTATAATTTCACTGAAGAAAAGTGAGTAACTACTGGAGAGCTCCTGCCATAAATTGGAGGGTTTAACTAAAGGCGGGGGATGTCC
>JAFTAB010000179.1 GCA_017458745.1 Schwartzia sp. (in: firmicutes)
AATATCATTACAAAATGACCAAACAATAAATATTTCAGCAACATCTCTGAAAGCAGATGCCTATTTCCCATGGCCAAGGACATTTGAAATCAGAGTAACCACCGTAGAATAGATTATTTCTTCCCCGTGCTCCCTCTCTTCGTCATTGGCGTCCCCTTTTTGCATAGCGGACAATTATCAGCGGAATACGTTTCCACGTTGAGGTGAAGAAGTGCGTAGTATGGGACTGCGCCGAAATCCACTTTGCCGCCGCTGCGGTCTACCAGCATGCCAACGGCAACAGGCACTCCGCCCGCGCCTCGCACTACGTCTATTACTTCCTTGACGGAGCCGCCCGTTGTCACTATATCCTCAACGATGAGCACGCGCTCCCCCTCACGCAGTTTAAAACCACGACGAAATGTCATGCGCCCATCGACGCGCTCAGTAAAAATCGCACGCGTGCCCAGTGCCTTGCCCGTCTCATGAGCCAATAATATGCCGCCCGTCATGGGGCCCACCACAGTATCAATATTGTCATTTCTGAAATGCTCTGCAAGCTCCTTGCAGAGCATTTCGGTATATTTCGGGTGTTGAAGCACGTTGAATTTCTCGACATAAGTAGGACTGTGAAGTCCCGATGTCAGCAAAAAATGACCTTCCATGATTGCATTTGTCTTCAAAAAGACTTCCTTGATCTCGATTTCTGTCATACAGCGATGCCTCCCATCTCCGCTAAAATATTCTTGGTCGCAATTTTCGGGTCTGAGGCCATGCGAATCGGACGGCCGACCACGATATGAGTCGCTCCGTTTTTGATGGCCGCGCCCGGAGAAGAAATGCGGCTCTGGTCATCGACCGATGAACCAATTGGACGGATGCCCGGCGTCACAATGAAAAAATCATCTCCGCACGTTTCCCGGATAGATGACGCCTCCTCGGGAGATGCGACGACTCCATCCAGCCCTGCCTCTTTCGCGAGGCTCGCAAGCCTTATCACTCTGTCGGAAATTTTCTCCGTCTCCCCTATTTTCTTCCAATCGTCATCATTCATGCTTGTCAAAACGGTAACGGCGATTATCTTGGGCGGTTCAACGCCGTTGCGCTTTGCCGCGTCACAAAGCCGCTCTTTGGCCGTCTTCATCATCGTGTAGCCGCCCGAGGCATGGACATTCACCATCGAGACTTTATACTGAAGCAAAGAGCACAATCCTCCAGCCACGGTATTTGGTATGTCATGGAGCTTCAAATCAAGAAAAATTTTTTTGTTTTTTTCGTTGAGATATGTCAGCACCTTTTCCCCGACGCTATAAAAAAGCTCCATCCCGACTTTATAGAAGCTGACATCATCGCCAAGCTCATCAATCAACATCCGGGCGTCACTAAACGTATGAACATCGAGCGCAACAATCAAACGATCGTCTGCCATGCAGCATCTCACCTCGCTCACTCAATTTTCATTTTTCCTACAAGTTCTTTAATGTTAGATAAATTTCTCTTTTTCAGATAATCATCTATGCCGCGAATGATTTTCATCGTTGCAGCGGGATCACGAAAATTTGCCGTTCCTATGGCTACAGCGGAAGCCCCCGCAAGGAAAAATTCTATTGCGTCCTCCGCTGTCTCTATTCCGCCCATGCCGATAACGGGAATCCCAACAGCATTTGCCACCTGCCAGACCATTCGGAGCGCGACCGGCTTCACGCATGGGCCTGACAATCCGCCCGTCACATTACCGAGGACGGGACGCCATGTTTTTATATCTATCGCCATTCCCATCAATGTATTGATCAGGGACAGGGCATCAGCTCCCGCAGCCTCCACCGCCTTTGCTATAGCCACAATATCAGTGACGTTAGGTGACAGTTTTAAAACGACGGGCTTATGCGTGTTACGCTTTGCCTCGCGCACGACTGCCGCCGCCGACTTCTCATCAGTACCGAAGATAATGCCGCCGTCTTTGACATTCGGGCATGAAACATTCAGCTCAATCGCAGCTACACCATCGACATCGAGTCTCTTTGCCAGTTCGCCGTATTCCGAGACGCTGCTGCCGGAGATATTCACGATGACATTCATCCTGTATTTTTTGATTCGCGGAAGAATATCACTCAAAAAATATTCGACGCCGGGATTCTCCAGCCCGATTGAATTTAGCATCCCCGCAGGTGTCTCGGCCATGCGTGCTCCGTCATTGCCCCGACGCGGCAAAAGCGTCGTCCCCTTGACCATAACGCCGCCAAGCAACGATAAATCAACAAAGCCCTCAAATTCTTCACCGTACCCGAACGTGCCGGAAGCAGTCATGACCGGCGATGCCATTTGTATTCCAGCTAAATTTGTTTCAAGTCTGGAATTATCCATCATAGCACCTCCTGCGCCTCAAAAACCGGCCCATCGACGCATACCTTTTTGCGCTTGCCGTCGTTAGTGTCAATGGCGCATGAAAGGCACGCCCCCATGCCGCATGCCATTCGCCGCTCCAATGATACTTGGCATGGGATTTCTTTTCTTTTCGCTATCTCATAAATTTTTCTCATCATTATATCCGGCCCGCATACATAGATCGTGCCATAATGATTTTTATCCAATATTTCGGGCAAATAATCCGTGGTAAAACCTTTTCTGCCTTTTGAGCCGTCATCAGTCGTGACAAATATATTGTCAACGTATGGCGAAAAATATTTTTCCCAAAAGACTTCATCTTCATTTCGTCCGCCTATGAGCAGGTCAGCCTTCATGGGCAAACGCCGCGACAATAAAATCAGCGGCGCAAGCCCCATTCCGCCTCCTATTATGAGAGTCTTTTTTTCCGCAAGCGAAAAACCATTGCCGAGAGGCCCGAGACAATTCACATTGTCGCCTGCCTTGAGCTTTGAAAGCGCATGAGTGCCATTGCCAATGAGACGATAAAACATGGTAAGCGTTCCTTGTTTCTCATCGACATCTGCTACGCCCAGCGGCCTTCGCAAAAAAATCATGCCGGCATCAATCCGCACATGTATAAATTGTCCCGCCCTTGCGTTTTTGGAAATGTCTGCCGCCTTTACCGTTATCCCATAAACGTCCGGCAGAATCATTTTGTTTTCAACGATTTCCGTGTCTATCGCAAATGCAGCTTTTTCATGCAAGGCCATCACCGCCACCGACATAATCCTGAATGGCAAGCGTATAAACGAGGCGCCGCTCCCTCATGAACGACAGCACGCGCAGCACTTCCCAAGCTGTGTCAAGCGAGGTGAGGCAGGCGATACCGTGCTCAACAGTGGCACGGCGAATCTTAAATCCGTCTTTGGCGGAATGGCGACCTTGAGTCAGCGTATTGATAACCATATTGATTTTCCCCGTTTTTATCATCTGGATAATATCCGAGCTGCGCTCATGCACCTTTCCGACAATATCAGCATCTATGCCAAGCGAATGAATTGCTCTCGCTGTTCCCTCGGTAGCCACGAGAGCAAATCCCAGCTCGGAGAACGCCTTCGCAAGCTGCTTCATTTCCTCTTTGTCTTTATCCGCGACAGTGAACAGGACGCGTCCATTCGTCGGAACATTCATTCCCGCTCCGGTTATCGCTTTGTATAAAGCGCGCGCATAATGATAATCTATTCCCATGACCTCCCCCGTTGATTTCATCTCGGGGCCCAAAGATATATCCACATCCTGCATCTTGGCGAACGAGAACACGGGCGCTTTGACAGCGACATAGGGCCGCGCCTCGACAAGGCCCGACTTAAAGCCCTGCTCTTTCAGCGAATGCCCCATTGCAACCTTCGTCGCGACATTGACCATCTTTATGTCGGTAATCTTGCTGAGGAACGGAACTGTGCGGCTGGAACGCGGATTGACCTCTATAACGTATACCTCATCATTCACCACGACATATTGAATATTAAGCATTCCTCTCACATGAAGGTTCAGGGCGATACGCTTTGTATAATCCGCTATCGTGTATATCACCTTTGCCGATAAGGTCTGAGGCGGATAAACAGCGATGCTGTCACCGGAGTGTACTCCCGCGCGCTCGACATGCTCCATGATGCCAGGTATCACGACATCGGTCTCATCAGCGATGCCATCAACCTCGACTTCCGTTCCCATCATATAGCGGTCAACCAGCACGGGATGGTCAGGCGTCACCTTCACCGCTCGGCTCATATAGTCACGCAGTTCCTCCTCGTTGTAGACGATTTCCATCGCTCGCCCGCCGAGCACATACGAGGGGCGAACCATCACCGGATAGCCGATTTCCTTCGCTCCCGCGAAGGCCTCCTCCACCGTGGTAACGCTTATGCCCTTCGGGCATGGTATTTGAGTCTGCTCCAGCACCTCCTCAAATCTTTCTCTGTCCTCGGCTCTGTCAATGCCATCGACAGACGTGCCAAAAATTTTGATGCCAGCCTTTTGCAGTGATGACGCAAGATTTATAGCTGTCTGCCCGCCGAACTGCACTATCACGCCCTCCGGTTGCTCGACATCAATGACATTAAGCACATCCTCGGTTGTCAGCGGCTCAAAATAAAGCCTGTCAGATACATCAAAATCCGTGCTGACCGTTTCCGGATTATTATTTATTATTATTGCCTCTATGCCCATCTCACGAAGTGCCCAAACCGAATGAACAGAGCAATAGTCAAACTCGACGCCTTGACCAATGCGGATCGGCCCCGAGCCAAGCACAATCACTTTGCGTTTTTTTGAGGGAATCGCTTCATTTTCCTGAGCGTTGAAGGTCGAATAATAGTACGGCGTCGCTGCCTCAAATTCAGCCGCGCATGTATCAACCATCTTGTAACACGGCAAAATGTTCATTGATTTGCGAAGCGTGCGAATCTCGTCCATGGTCTTGCCTGTTATCTCGGCAATGGAGACATCGGCAAGCCCCATGTTTTTAGCGGCGCGCATTATTTTGGGAGTTATCTCCCCGCTTGCGAGAAGATTTTCCATGTCAGCAATCTTTTTAATTTTTTCGATGAACCATTCATCAATCATCGTGATATTATGAATCTCATCGACAGTCGCTATGCCTCGGCGCAAAGCCTCGGCAACAACGAACAGCCTCTGGTCGTTTATCTTATAAAGATTTGACTTGACCTTCTCGTCAGACCATTCGTCCATGAAATTCATATGCAAACGATTTACGCCTATCTCCAAAGACCGTGCCGCCTTCAGGATTGCGCCCTCAAACGTGCGGTCGATGCTCATCACTTCGCCGGTGGCTTTCATCTGAGTGCCAAGCGTATGATCTGCATAGACAAATTTGTCAAACGGCCAGCGAGGGAATTTTACAACAATATAATCAATGGACGGCTCAAAGCAGGCTTTTGTCTTTTGAGTTATCGCGTTCACAATCTCGTCAAGCGTGTAGCCTATCGCAATCTTTGTCGAAACTCTGGCAATCGGATAGCCTGTCGCCTTTGACGCCAAAGCAGACGATCGGCTGACGCGCGGATTGACCTCTATGACATAATAATTATTGCTGTCAGGGTCAAGGGCATACTGGACATTGCAGCCACCCTCGATGCCAAGCTCGCGTATAATCCTAAGGCTCGCGCTCCTGAGCATTTGGACTTCCCTGTCAGTCAGTGTCTGAGTAGGGGCAACCACAATGCTGTCACCCGTATGAACGCCCACGGCATCGACATTCTCCATGTTGCAGACGGTTATGCAATTATTCGCCCCGTCGCGCATAACCTCATACTCTATTTCCTTCCATCCCGCGACGCTGCGCTCAATCAGCACCTGCCCAATCATGCTGTATTTGAGACCCTTGATTACAATTTCAACCAGTTCTTCTTCATTAGCGGCTATGCCGCCTCCCGTGCCCCCCATCGTGTAAGCCGGGCGCACGATAATCGGGTATCCTATGGCGTTCGCAAAGCTGACAGCATCCTCCACGTCTTCCACTATTGTGCTCTCGGGAATAGGTTCCCCCAGCTTCTGCATTGTCTCCTTGAAAAGTTCCCTGTCCTCAGCTTTTTTTATTGCAGTCAGAGAAGTGCCGAGCAGCTCAACGCCGTATTTTTCAAGCGCCCCATTTTCAGCGAGCTTGACAGCCAGATTGAGTCCCGCCTGCCCGCCAAGCGTTGCAAGCAAGCCATCAGGCCGTTCCTTTGCGATAATCTCCTCCAGAAATTCCTCGGTCAGCGGCTCGATATAAACCCTGTCAGCGATATTCGTGTCCGTCATGATTGTCGCAGGATTGCTGTTGACGAGGACTACCTCCATGCCCTCCTCTTTCAGCGCACGGCATGCCTGAGTTCCCGCATAGTCAAATTCAGCGGCCTGTCCGATAATTATTGGGCCGGAGCCGATGACCATTACTTTTTTCAAATATGATTTCTTTGGCACGGCTCACCCCTCCTTCTTATTGAGCAAATCGACAAACTCATCAAACAAATACGTATTGCCGTCTGGCCCCGGCGAGGCCTCGGGATGAAACTGAACTGAGAAAATCGGAAGCTCAGTGTGACGCATTCCCTCAACCGTGCCGTCGTTTACATTGCGATGCGTCACGGCGAGCGGCAGCCCCGCCATAGACTTTTCATCCACCGCATAACCATGGTTTTGAGATGTTATTTGTATGTGGCCTGTCGTGAGATGCTTCACCGGCTGATTCGAGCCGCGATGCCCGAATTTCAATTTGTATGTGTCGGCGCCCAGTGCAAGCGCGAGAATCTGATGGCCGAGGCAAATTCCAAAAAGTGGCAGCTTGCCTAT
>JAFTAB010000180.1 GCA_017458745.1 Schwartzia sp. (in: firmicutes)
TCGTTGGCGTATTTCTTTTGCCACGGCAGCACCACGGGCGCAGTCTCAGAGGTCGAGATATTCTTGTCGGGTGTGCTCGCGGAGGGCGGCCTGGCCTCGCCGCTTCCTTTCTGCGATTTCACCTTGCCGTTTTGCGCTTTTATGTCATCCGTCAGGACTTTGCGCGCCTCCGCCTCGGCGGCGGCCACCTCCTCGGGGTCATCCTCGTCGCTGTCGAGCGAGCCGACGGTCTGCCGCACGCCCTCCTCCTCCAGCAGCTCCAGCTCCGTGCGCAGGAGAGCCTTTATCTTTATCAGGAACTGCCTCTGCCTGTGGAGCATCGTGTCATACTGGTCTTCCTTGTGGCGCACCTGCTCCTCGATGCTCTCCAGCTTTTGCCTTACCTCGAACTCCGCCTGCTTCTTCAGCGCGGCGCACTCCTTCTCGACAGAGCGGCGCAGCTCCTCTGAGTGGTCGCGGGCGTTCTGCATGACATCGTCGGCCGTCTTCTGAGCGACGAGCAAAGTATCCTGGAGGTTCTTCTCCATCTCATGGAATTGCTCCAGCTTCTTGCCGCTCATTTTGAGTTCTTCCTTCAAATGATTATTCTCACGGTAAAGAGCCTCATAATCATTTATTATTTGGTCGAGAAAATCGTCGACCTCCTCCTCATTGTATCCACGAAAGCCTTTTTTGAACACCTTGTTGTGTATATCGGCCGGTGTAATCATTGGGGTATTGCCCTCCTCCTTTGATAGCCGAAGCCACGCTTCGTCATATATATCTTATAAGCGAGACGCCGATACGTCCCTTTTTAGTCTTGCCGCGTATCTCGGCGACCTCCACGCGGCCGCGCCCCCTCATCGAGAGCACGTCGCCAACCTTCACCGACTGCGAGGCATTCTTCACCGGCTGCCAGTTCAGCTTCAGCTTGTCAGCCTCAATGTCCGACGCCGCGCGGCTGCGCGACATTCCGAATCCCGCCGCCGCTATCGAGTCCACACGAAGCGACGCGACCGTCGCGCTGATTTCCTTCACGCGTTCCTCACGCGGGGGAATCTCATCGAGGCTCCCGATGGCGCATGACACATGAGCAGAGCCTATCGACGTCACGTTTAGTGCCAAAAAATCCGCCATCTTTGCGTCGGCAAGAATACGCGCCATGCCGCCCGTCACGATGATGTCGCCGACCTTCTCACGCTCTATTCCCTGCCCCATCAGCGAGCCAAGCACATCCCTATGAGTGATATGAGCAAAGTCATCATTCCATGTCGCATTTATCACCGCAATATCATACGACGGCGAGCCGCCGAAATCGCGATGCGAAAAGACGGCTCTCTCACGCTCCGCGCCGCTGTAGCCGCCGAAAAAGTCAACCTTCAAATCCTCAAACGTCGCTGCTATCGTTTCAGCGATCTCTTTCTCGTAAGGATTGAGAAAGCACGAAAGGCGAAACTTCTGCGTGCGCGCAGCCTGCTCCGCGATATCCGCCAGACGGGCAGCCGTCTCCTCGCCCTCCGTTCCCTTGTAAAAGCGCACTATTTTATCTTTAGCCGATGTCATTTTATCCTGCCCAGTTCCGAGGAACGCTCCGACGCCGCAATCACCGCGTCAATCAGTGCCCCCCTTACTCCCTTTTCCTCCAGCAGCCGCACTCCGGCTATCGTCGTGCCGGCAGGCGACGTCACTTGGTCGCGCAGCACGTCCGGATGCTCGCCCGTTGCCAGCACCATCTGCGCCGCGCCGAGCATCGTCTGCGCCGCGAGCAGCCTCGCCGTGGCTCTCGGCAGCCCCGCCGCCACTCCCCCGTCAGAGAGCGCGTCAATGACGAGGAAGCCATACGCGGGGCCGCTCCCTGAAAGCCCTGTCACCGCGTCCATCATGCTCTCCTTGACTTTCACGGCCTTGCCGCCCGCAGACAGCAGCTCAGCGACAAGCTCCTCGCGGTCGCCTGAAGACTCATCGGAGAGCGAGTACGCGGACATCCCCGCGCCGACAGCGAGAGGGGTATTCGGCATGACCCGAACGACGAGATGCCCCATGAAATTCTTTTCAATCGTGCCGATAGTTATGCCGGCGACAATGGACACGATAATCGCGTCCTCCTTCACCTTGCCGCCGACCTCGTCCATGGCCTTCTCGATGGCCTGCGGCTTCACCGCGAGCACCACCACGTCCATCATCTCTATGAATCCCGATGCCCCGACCGACGCATTGACGCCATAAGCGTCACTCAAATAATCCGCCCGCGCCGCCTTATGGTCGGAGACGTAAATCATATCGGGCGGCACAATCCCCTTGGCGACAATGCCCTTTATCATCGCCTCCGCCATCATGCCGCCGCCGATAAATCCTATCCTCTTTTCATCCGCCATCTTCACCGCTGCCCCACTTTATTCCTTCTTTATCCACGAGAAATCGAGATTGCCCGTCGCGTGATCCTTCGTGAAGCTCACATTCACATTATTAGGGGCGCACAGAAAAACATTGTGCCCCACCTTCTTTATGTCTCCCTTCAGCGAATACACTGTGCCGGAAAGGAAATCTATGATGCGCTTCGCATCCTCGGCATCCGTGCGTTCAAAATTCACGACCACCGGCTTCTTTTCCTTCAGCGAGTCGGCAATCTGCTGGACATCATCAAACGACTGCGGCTCGATGACGAGCACCTTCAGGGACGCATGCGCCTGCCCTGCCGACCTGATGTCGACCACGTTGTCCATGCGCGGGGCAGCCTTCGCGGCAAAGCGATTGATATTGACGACCTTCTCCTGCTCTTCCTCGGCGCGTTCCTCCTCGCGCTCCATATCATCCTGAGGCTCTTCCTCCTGCTTCCCCATCAGATTTGTCTTAAACTTGTCTATGATGCCCATTTTCGTTCCCCTTTCATTTCCCTTATGGCATTATTATTGTAATCCTAACAAAAAAAACCATGAAAATCAAGGAATTTATGAATACCACAAACGAAAAATCCCAATGCGAATGACGCATTGGGATTTTTCTCGCAACCGTTATGCTTGAATCACTTTATTTTCCTTATCCAGCCCTTTGGAGCCTCTATAGTGCCGTGCTGTATTCCGACCAGCGTGTCATAGAGCTTCTGCGTGACAGGCCCCATCTTCTCCATGCCGCTCGGCAGCTCGATTACCTCATCGTGATTTACAATCTTGCCCACAGGCGATATGACCGCCGCCGTGCCGCACAGTCCGCACTCCGCGAAGTCCTTCACCTCGTCGAGGCGAATCGGGCGCTGCGTGACCGTGAGGCCGAGATAATTCTCAGCAAGGTAAACCAGCGAGCGGCGGGTGATGGACGGCAGTATCGACGCCGACGCGGGAGTGAGCACCTCGCCGTCCTTCGTCACGAAAATGAAATTTGCGCCGCCCGTCTCCTCGACATAAGTGCGCGTCTGCGGGTCAAGGAAAAGATTTTCATCATAGCCTGCATTATGAGCGACGACTCCCGCGTGAATGCTCATCGCGTAATTGAGCCCCGCCTTTATGTGGCCCGACCCGCGGGGAGCGGCGCGGTCAAAATCGCTCACGCACAAAGTCACCGGCTTTGCGCCGCCCTTGAAATACGGCCCGACAGGCGTCGCAAACAGACGGAACTGATACTCATCGGAGGGCTTCACGCCGATGACAGGACCCGATGCGAACATATAAGGGCGCAGGTAAAGCGAGGCGCCGGTGCCATACGGAGGCACCCAGTCGGCATTCGCCGCGACGACCGCATCGACAGCCTCAAGGAATTTCTCCTCAGGGAACGGAGGCATCTCAAGCCTCTTAGCCGAATCAATCATGCGCCTCGCATTGAGATCCGGACGGAACGCCACAATGTCTCCATTTTTCTGCGTGTACGCCTTCAGCCCCTCGAAGCACTCCTGGCAATACTGAAGAATACCGGCGCACTCATTGATAACGACGTTGGCGTCCTCAGTGAGTCCGCCCTCATCCCATTTGCCATCCTTGAAATTAGCAACGTACCTCTTCGACGTCACTCTATACGAAAAACCTATAGACGACCAATCAAGATTAACCTTTCCCATGAGAAAAA
>JAFTAB010000181.1 GCA_017458745.1 Schwartzia sp. (in: firmicutes)
AAAAGGGTTCTCGCACGATTGCAGTCACAAGCGGCAAGGGCGGGGTGGGCAAAACGAATCTCACCGTGAACCTTGCCATAGCGATTGCAAAAGAGCAGAAACGCGTGCTTATAATTGATGCCGATCTCGGCATGGCGAATGTTGATGTCTTGCTCGGGACATCATCGAAATATCATTTGATGCAGCTTCTGGAGCCTGGCGTCACTTTAGATGATATAGTCATTCGCGGCCCTTATGGCGTCAATTATATATCTGGGGGTTCCGCGATGGAGAATGCCGTCGATTTGAGCCAACTGGAGAGACGGAGGCTGATGGAGAAACTTTCGGGATGCTCTGACATGGCGGACATAATTCTCATAGACACGGGGGCGGGGCTCGGGCAAAATGTTATGCAGTTTATACTCGCCTCTGATGAGGTTGTCTTGATTACCACGCCCGAGCCTACGGCTTTAACTGATGCTTATGGCGTGATGAAGGCGTACAGTAATCTCGCTGTGTCAAAAAACATGAGGCTTGTTGTGAATCGTGTCTACGATGAGCCGGAATTCGATGATGTGCTTACAAAACTTCAGCGGACGGCGGAGAAATTTCTTTCAATGCCGCTAAAATCATTGGGCGCAATATATGAGGATCGAAATGTGATGAACGCCGTTAAAAAGCAAGTTCCGCTTCTTGAGGCGTACCCTAATACGCTTGCGGCGAGGTGCATCGACGCTATAGCAAAAAATCTTATTTATGGCGAGGGACACGAGGTTAAGTGGGGCTGGAGAGGATTCCTGCAAAAACTTTTGAAATTCAAAGGATAAAACATTAGAATAAAATAAAAAGAATCTAAAATTTTTTAATCGCAAAATATTGGCTTTCTCGTGTACAATAAGAAGGAAGAAGGGCTGATGATGGCGAATAATAATATTAAAAATAATATAGTGAAGGCGGACTCTATACTGAAAGTTGGTCAGCGCCTTTCGTTCTTTTCGGATGATGACAATATGTACACCAGCCGCATAGAGGACATGAGCGACAAAGAGCTTGTCGTGGCGATGCCGATGGATAAGAAACGTCGCCCCATAATCCCGGTGAAGGGTGCGCATCTGTATGGAGCGGTTTTGGAAAATCATTGCCAGTTCAGATTCTTTTCGACTTTTCGTGAAAAAGGGCTTCAGAATAATGTGCCCGTGTGGTACATTTCAAGACCCGAAAAACTTGAGCGGCACCAAAACAGGGAGTTTGTCAGGGTAAGAATCAGCAAGACGATGCAGGTTCAGATGATGGACGAGGAGGGGGGATTTTTGCCGCCCGAGGTGGTGTCCATAGTTGATATTTCTGGGAGCGGTCTTGCTTTTAACAGTAAGCGGGAGGCGCATATTGAATCACAGATTATCATGGAGATAAGAAATCTGCCGGATATTGGCACGCTGCGCGTGATGGGAAGAGTAATGCGATGCAACAGAATAGACACTCAGTCCGACGAGAGGCTTTTCCAGATTGGGGTCAAGATGCTCAATTTGGATCGCCCGACGCGCAATAAACTAGTGCATTATATTTTTGAAATACAGCGTCAAGAGCTCAAGAAAGGGCTCGATACGACGGGGGTGAAACAATGATTCGGGTCCTCATCGCCGATGATTCGGCGTTCATGCGAATGGTGCTGTCCAATCTTTTCAACAAGCAGCCCGATTTTGAGGTTCTCGATACTGCGCAAAACGGGAAGGAAGCATTTGAGAAAACATTAAAGCTCAAGCCGGATCTTGTGACAATGGATATAAACATGCCGGTAATGGATGGGCTTGAGGCACTTGCGCATATAATGAAGGATTGCCCGACTGCGGTAGTGATGTGCTCGTCACTGACTAAGGAAGGGGCGGATGCCACGCTCAAGGCTTTGAGCAGTGGAGCCGTTGATTTCATCAATAAATCGGGCGGCTCAATCATGCGCATAGACAATATTGAAGAGGAGATATTGTCAAAGTGCAGGGGAGCGGCCAATGCTCGAATTCCGGGAGCTGTGAGACGTGTGATAACGTCAACGGCGGCGGCAAATCCCGCGCCGACCGGTGAGCACCGCAAACGTGATTTGTCGAGCTTTACTACCATGGCGAAGCCATCTTTTATTACCTCATGGCGAAAACCGGTGCAGGAAGAGATCCCGTCTCGCTCGTCTTCCAATCTCGTATCGAGCGGTGGAAAGAATAAACTTGTGGTACTTGGAACCTCTACCGGAGGACCTAAGGCGCTCCAGTCGGTGGTGCCCATGCTCCCTAAAAATCTTCCTTGCGGTGTGCTGATAGTTCAGCACATGCCGCCCGGATTTACAAAATCATTGGCAGAAAGGCTTGACGAGCTTTCCGAGATTTCCGTCCAGGAAGCGAAGAATCATGACCTCATCGAGCCGGGCCATGTTTATATAGCCCCGGGCAATTATCATATGGTGGTTGCCCAGGGAACGAAAGGCCGCGAGGTGGAGCTCAATCAAGAGCCACCGCTCGGGACTCTCAGACCGGCCGCCGATGTGCTTTTCAAATCGGTTGCTTCCCTCGGTCCTGACATTGTGTCAGTCATACTTACTGGCATGGGGCAGGATGGCGCGGTAGGTATGCAGGATATAAAAAAGCATGGCGGCTACATCATAGCTGAGGCCGAGAGCACTTGCGTGGTCTATGGCATGCCCAAGGCGGTCGTCGATCTTGGGATTGCCGATGAGGTCTTGCCGCTCCAGAAAGTGGCGGCGGCAATAGTAAAAGCAGTAGGTCACTAAATATCTTGAAAAGTTGACGGACAATTATCAGTCGGCTTTCCAAAAATAGGGGGAAGAAAAATGGACACGAATCAGTATATGGAAATGTTTTTGGAGGAATCGCGTGAACATTTGGATTCGCTTGATGACGGCTTGATGACTCTCGAAAAGGATCCAAGCGAGCTATCGGTCCTCAACGACATCTTCCGCAACGCGCATACTCTGAAAGGCATGTCCGCGACGATGGGCTACAACAAGATCGCGGAGCTGACGCATGACATGGAGAATATCCTTGATCTCCTTCGCAATGAGAAGATTGCTGTCACCGAGGAAATCGTTGACACGCTTCTGAAATGTAAGGATGCGCTTGAGCAGATGGTAGAGAGCATTGGCGAGGGCGGCCCTGAGGATGTCGTTGATGTGAGCCAGGAAGCGGCCAAGCTGAAAGCACTCGTGAGCGGGGGAGCGGCTCCTGAGGCTGCCCCGGCTGCGGCAGCTGCTCCGGCTGCTCCGGCTGAGCCTGCTGATGTAGCTGTAACGGCGATTGATTATAGCGATACGGACAAAGATGTTATAAAGAAGGCTCAGGACAGTGGACTTCGTGCTTTCCATATAACTGTCACGCTTGCTGAGTCCTGCATACTGAAATCGGCGCGCTCTTACATGGTCATGAATGCTCTTGACCAGCTCGGCGACGTCATAAAATCTGTGCCCCCGGCTGAGGACTTGGAACAGGAGAAATTTGAGCATTCTTTTGATGTGGTTGCTATAAGTGACGCAGAGCCAAAAGCCATAGAGGATGCCTTGACAGCGATTTCAGAGGTCGAGAAGGTTGCCATTGTGGATGTTGCG
>JAFTAB010000028.1 GCA_017458745.1 Schwartzia sp. (in: firmicutes)
GGACAAGGAAATGACGAAATTCATACACTCGGCGGAGATAAAATACCCGGGCAGTCTTTTCATCATTGTGGGCGACCACGCCGACAGAGTAAATATCGAAAAAGCGCCGGGCACATACGAGCGTTTCGTCGTGCCGCTCATAATCCACGGCGAGGGCGTGAGCCAAAACTTATTCATAGGCGGGGCGGCGGGCAGCCAAATAGACATCATCCCGACGCTGATAGAGATGATTGCCCCGGCGGGTCATCGCTATATCTCGCTCGGGGAGAGCCTGACACGCACCGCGAGACGAGGCGCAAACTATATGCTCTGGATAACCGGCGACGCGATCGGCAAGACAGACGAGACACCGCTGACCCCCGAATCAATAGACGGCAGCACGCCGCCCGCCATCAATCATTTCGAGATGCAAAGCTACATAGACGCTGTCCGCAGCATATCCATGTGGATCGGGAAAGGCGGGAAGACAGAATGAGCGAAGCAGATATCTCAAAATCCTCGCTGGCTCATTGCACGCTCTGCCCCCGTGAATGCGGGGTCAATCGGCTCGCCGGCGAGGTCGGCTACTGCCGCGCAAGCGAAAAAGAAAATATCCGCGTCTCGCTCGTGTCGCTCCACCCATGGGAGGAGCCTTGCCTCGTCGGCGCCGACGGCAGGGGCGCGGGCACCGTGTTTTTCTCGCATTGCTCACTGCGCTGCATCTTTTGCCAAAACTCCGTCATCTCAAACGACGGCCATGGCATCGAAATCTCGACCGACCGCCTCGCCGAGATTTTCATAGAGCAGCAGGAGCGCGGGGCGGCGACGCTGGATCTCGTCACGCCGACTCACTACGCGCCGCAGATTATCGAGGCAATTCACATATCAAAAAAGCGCGGCCTCACGCTGCCGATAGTTTGGAACACGAGCGGCTATGAAAAAAAAGACATCATCAGCGAAATCGCAAACGATGTCGATATTTTTTTGCCCGATTTTAAATATTTGGAAAGTGAACCTTCCAAAATTTATTCATCGGCAGCCGACTACCCCAAAATCGCAAAAGCGGCAATACGCGAGATGGTTCGGAAAAAGGGCAAAGCCATCATGGACGATGTCGGACAAATGAAAAAGGGCGTCATTGTGCGCCATCTTGTCCTGCCAGGCCACCGAAAAGAGAGCATGAAAATAATCGACTGGCTCCACGATGAATTTGGCGATGACATCATCATCTCGCTGATGAGCCAGTACACGCCGATGCACGGGGCAAAGGAGCACAGGGAGATAAATCGCCGCCTGACGACATTTGAATACGAGAGCGTGGTGAACCATGCCCTCGACATCGGCGTAAGCCTCTGCTACACGCAGGAACGCAGAGCCGCCAGCGAGGAATACGTTCCTCGCTTTGACGGCAGGGGAGTATTGAAATAGAAAACCTAAGTAAATCAAATTCCTGCTGGGGAAACGATTATGCCGCGGCGCTTTCCGCTTCCTCTGCCCGATAGGTTTCCGATAAATCCTGCAGCGCGCTCTTTTTCATCCAATACCGAAAACGAGTTTTCATGGCTGTCTCCTATTTCAAACGTTCCAGTGAAAATCCCTGCCATGATTCGAGCATCAGCGGCTTCATGCCGCTCGGTTGCAATTTCGCCTCGCGAAGCGCCTGCACCGGACACCAGCGAATCGCAGCGTTGAAATGTTCGTCGGCGCCCGCCCCGTAGCCTGCGGAGAATTTTGAGAAAAACTCCGCGTAGGCGCTTTGACTCAATTCAGTCCCATGGCGTGTCATGGCGTGGCCGAAAACGGCCTCCGGCGTTCCCTGCTCATGATAAATCCCATAATTTCCGAATTCGGAAGCAATCGTCTGTATCTGCAGCGCGCCGTTTTGGAGGGAAACGCTTTGAAGCGAGACGCGATATCCGGCGTCGCCGACACGAGTCAGCGTGGAAACATTGTAATAAATGATACCGCGCTGCGTGTCGCGGGTCGCGCTCTGCAGATAACGAAGATTCGGATTGATCTCATCGTCCGCGAAGATGACGGCAAGCGGTTCGAGCTTGTTGCCGTTCGCGCTGATCTCATAGCCGCAGAGCTTGCGGGAAACGGGAACGGAGGCGATATGACGCCACGCCGAGCGCACATTTTCATTTTCAATGTCCACGTCCTCCGGCACGCCGTTTCTCATTTCCTGCAAGAACAACAGCTCAATGCGCCCGTTCCCGTCAAGGTCCGTGACCGCAAAATCCCCGTTTTCGCTCAGGCGCATCTCGAGCTCGTCGCCGTGCGTCACGGGCAAATTCAAGATAACGTCAATCTGTTCCTCCGGCGCAGCCGCATACGCAGCGCCGCCGAAAAAGCAGGCGGCAATCGCCAAAGCGCCCGCCAATACCTTTTTGCATCTCATCACAACATCCCCCCGTCGTACAAATACACAAACTACATTCTTCATATATTTCGCCGCGCGAAAAAAAATCCCTGCATAGGGAAAATAAAATTCGACTAGTTCAGTGGGAGTTTTAACTCCCACTGAATCTAGTGTCCCGCCTCGTTCATGTCCATAATAATTGTCCGATATGCAGCCATCTGCGTTGTCATCGTCAGTCGTCATAGCTTTCTATGACTCCTTTCTCTTCCTAGCATCTTAATACATCTCGAACAATTATTGTTATGTTTCAAAGCGAGGTGGGCACTAGTCGAATTTACCCAACGCCCGTTAGCGTCAGATAAAATACACGCACCAAAAACAGAGTGGCGATCATGGCATATATTTATAAGTGTAAGGTTAGTTGTAAAATGAAATCGGACACATAAAAAAGACAAGCAGGAAAACTTGTAGTAAGATGAATCTGCCCAACATCTACTGAAA
>JAFTAB010000182.1 GCA_017458745.1 Schwartzia sp. (in: firmicutes)
CTGCATGGAAAGAGCCACGGCGCGTGGAAACGACGACGAGCTGATGAAGCCGGCGGGGGCCGAGGGCGTGGAGCAATGAAGCGGAAAAGATATGATGTGCGCGTGACGCTCCGGCGGGCGTGGTAAATACGCAATATGTTTGACAGGAGAGAACGACTATGAAAAAAATGCTCGCGATGCTTTTCTTCATTTCCGCTGCGCTTTGCTTGCTGGCAGGCTGCGGCGGGAAAACAGACGCTCCCCAAAGCGACAACTCCTTGCAGAAGGTGCTTGATACCAAGCAATTTGTCCTCGGCCTTGATGTGGGATTCCCGCCGATGGGGTTTGCCGACGAAACGGGAGAAATCACGGGCTTTGATATCGATGTGGCGCAGGAGGTCTGCAACAGGCTCGGCGTCTCGCTCGTCAAAAAAGGCATTGATTGGAATACCAAGGAGGACAAGCTGAGCGACGGGACAATAGACTGCATATGGAACGGACTGTCCGTGACGCCCGAACGTTCCAGGACGATGAATTTCTCGGAGCCGTATATGAAAAACGAGCTGATTTTTGTGGTTTCGGCCGACAGCGGAGCGAAAGGAATGTACGACCTCGCGGGCAAGAAGGTCGGCGTCCAGTCCGGCGCAACGGCAGCAGACGCGCTCAAAGCCTCCGATATAGCTTCAAAAGTGTCTGTCGCGTCGTTCGAGGACAATCTGACGCTCCTGCGTCAACTGGAACAGGGAGTCGTGGACGCCGCCCTCATTGATTCGGTGGTCGCGTATTATTACATTTTTTCCAGCGACAAGCAGTTTTTTATCCTTCCCAGCAGCCTTGGCGAGGAAAAATATGCCATTGGCTTCAGGAAAGGCGATCAAAAGCTGCGGGACAGAGTTCAATCAATCATCAGCGATATGAAGGCGGACGGGACGCTGGGAAAAATATCGAAAAAGTGGTTCGGCAGCGACATAACAATTGTGAAATGAGTTTTGGCGCATTGACACGGGAGTAATATAAATGAAAAGAAACACTGCATCCTCTTTGCGGGGCATAGCAATATCCGGGCTTGTGATTCTGCTCTTCGTCGGCATAATCCTTGCCTATTATTTCATGCTGCTTTCCGAGACGCGCGAAAGAATCGCAAAGGCTGGCGAACTGAACGCAATAACGTCGGCAGAGCAGATCGACCAATATCTCTCCCAAGGCGTCGTGACTATGAATTTGGCGTGCTATACCCTCGACAGCATGATCCGCTCCGGAAAGTCGCAGGACGAGCTGCGGGGATTCCTAGTGGACCAGTCCAGCGCTGTCCTGAACACTGACTTGAAGACTACGGGCATGTACGGCTATATCAAAGGCGAGTACCTCGACGGCACCGAATGGGTGCCCGAGGAGGATTTTGTTCCTACGGAGCGCCCTTGGTATATTGACGCGCGCGCAAACGTGGGGCGCGTGGCTGTGGTCGATCCCTATATCGACGCGCAGACGCACACGGCCATGATCACATTTTCCAAGACGCTTTGCGATGCAAAAAGCGTTGCCGCCATGGATTTTTACATGGACCGGCTGCAACAAATCACGGAGAAAATCTCTTCGCAGGAGCATTCAGGGATTACCATCGTCCTCGACAGGAAATATCGGGTCATCGCACATTCCGACAGGGCGGAAGTCGGGAAAAACTATCTTGCGGAGAGCGGAACGCTTGGCAACGCGCTGGTGAATAAGCTGCGCTCCTCCGACGAAAATTACTTTTCGATGCAGCATGGCGGCGCGGATTATATTGTTTATGCCGGGACGGTGTCAAATGACTGGCTGTGCCTTTCCGTGTTCGACGCGACGGCAGAATTCGGGCAGCTTCGGAATATGCTGCTGTTCACAATTCTCGCAGTGCTCCTTGTCGTCTCCGTACTGTTTTTTATCCTGCTCCAACTGAGCCGAAAGCAAGAGCAGATTGCCCGATTGGGCATTCATGCGGTCGAGGCGATCGCCGAGGCCATCGATGCCAAGGATTCCTATACAAAGGGGCACTCTGACCGGGTCGCCAATTACGCCAAGGAAATCGGCAGGCGCTACGGATATTCCGAAAAACAGCAGGACGAGCTCTACATGATGGGGCTTCTGCATGATGTGGGAAAAATCGGCGTGCCGGATGCCGTGATAAACAAGCCGGGGAAACTGACGGACGAGGAATTTTCCCTCATCAAGAAGCACCCGGTTATCGGCTGGCAAATCCTCTGCAAAACAAAGGAGCTGGCAAGGCTGGCTATGGGCACCCGCTGGCATCACGAAAAATTTGACGGCGCCGGTTATCCGGACAGGATTGCGGAAAACGATATCCCGGAAGAGGCGAGAATCATAGCGGTGGCGGATGCCTACGATGCCATGACAAGCCGCCGCAGTTACAGGGACGTGCTTACGCAGGATGTCGTCAGAAAAGAAATCGAAAAGGGAAAGGGAACGCAATTTGATCCGGCGTTTGCGGACATCATGCTGCAAATGATTGACGAAGATCATGACTACAGGATGCGCGACCGGTAAAGAGTTTCTTGCAAACGCAAGCGAAGGGGCTGCCGCAAGAAGAGTTTTTCTTCTTATGGCAGCCCCTTTTTGCAGTCATAATTTCTTGCTCGCGATATGAATAAAAGACAAAGTCATATACCCAGCCCACTACAATATATCAATGATCTCGCCTTTCAGAGCCTTGTTCATGCTCCTGACGGCGCAGAATTTGCCGCACATGGAGCAAGTTTCCGCATGATCTTCCTCGGGGGCGCGCTCAGTGCGGATTTTTCTCGCCGTGTCCGGGTCCAAGGCGCAGCCGTATTGCGCTTCCCAATCAAGATTTCGCCTGGCATCGGCCATCTGGTCGTCAATATCCCTCGCGCCGGGCAATCCTTTCGCGATGTCTGCCGCATGAGCCGCTATTTTTGAAGCTATAATCCCACGATGAACATCGTCCACGTTCGGAAGCGCCAGATGCTCGGCGGGAGTGACGTAGCAGAGGAATGCGGCGCCCATGGTCGCCGCTATCGCGCCGCCGATTGCCGCCGTGATGTGATCGTAGCCGGGCGCAATGTCGGTTACAAGCGGGCCTAACACATAAAACGGCGCATTATGGCACAATGTCTTTTGTATCTCCATATTCGCCGCTATTTGATTTATCGGCACATGACCCGGCCCCTCCACCATGACCTGCACATCCTTTTCCCAAGCGCGCTCGGTGAGTTTCCCAAGCGTTACAAGCTCTTCTATCTGGCAGGCATCCGTGGCATCCGCAAGGCATCCGGGTCTGCAGGCGTCACCCAAAGACACCGTGACATCGTGCTCGCGGCAGATGTCCAATATTTCGTCGAAATATTCATAGAACGGGTTTTCATTTCCCGTCATGCTCATCCATGCAAAGATAAGGCTGCCGCCGCGAGACACTATATTCATCTTGCGGCTTTTGCTCTTTATTTTCTCTATGGTATTTCGGGTTATCCCCGAATGAAGCGTCACAAAATCCACGCCGTTTTTGGCGTGAAGCTCTATTACCTCCAAAAAATCCTTCGCAGTGAGCTCGTTCAAATCCCGCTTATGATGGATAACGCTGTCGTAAATAGGCACGGTGCCTATCATCGCGGGGCACTCCGAGGTCAATTTTTTTCTGAAAGGCTCGGTGTCACCGTGGGAAGACAGATCCATTATCGCGTCCGCTCCCAGCCTCACCGCAGTCATTACTTTTTTCATCTCCAAGTCGTAATCGTTCGCATCGCGTGACACTCCCAGATTTACATTTATCTTCGTGCGAAGAGCCGCGCCTATCCCCTCCGGCGAGAGTGATTTGTGAGCCTTGTTGGCGGGTATCACCGCCTCGCCCTTTGCCACCAGCTCCCTTATATATTCCGCGTCGCGTTTCTCCTTCTTGGCGACTGTTTCCATTTCCCTCGTAATTACATTATGCCTGGCGGCTTCCATTTGCGTGTGATACATATTTCCTCCCAGTATAATTCGGTATAATTCTTTTTCGATTTTTAAGCGGGTTCACGGCGGTTTACGCCTGCGCCCGCATTTTAACTAATTGTATCACAGAAAAGGTCTTCATCCTAACATTTTTTGACCTCGACTTTTTACGCTTGTCAGCCTTCGTTGTTCCAGTTATCGTGCTTGACATGAGGCCGCCAGAAGAATATATTTTAAGAAAAGCCTGACGCCGGAAAGCGGCGTTTCTTGTGGCATGGAGAGAACACGATACGAAGCGCGGAGGTTTTTAATGTCGCGACTTGCACGGAACATTACATACGGGTCGATTTTGCGGTTCGCCGCGCCAACGATTCTGTCTTTTGTATTTCTAAATATCTATTTTATTATCGACGGCGTCTTTGTGACGCGCGCTGTCGGCACGGCGGGGCTGGCGGCGGTGAATATCACTATGCCCGTTTTCGGAGTCATTATGGCATTGGCGACGATGATGACTACCGGGGGCAGCGCGCTCATCGCTTCCCTATTGGGGGCGGGAAAACTTGACGCGGCACGGAACGGCTTTTCTTTCCTGCTGTTTTCCTGCGTGGCCGGAAGCGCGTTGGTGGCGACACTCGCATTGTTGCTGCTGCGTCCGCTTATCGGGATTCTTGGCGCTGACGCCGGGCTTTTTCCTCTTTGCGAAGCGTATATCATGCCGCTGGTGATTTCCGGGCCTTTCATCATGGGAGGGGTTATCCTCGATGGATTTTTTATTGTGGAAGGCCGCCCGACGCTTTCGATGGTCTCCGGCATGGTCGGCGGTTTTATCAATATCGCGCTCGATTATGTGTTCCTGTTCCGATGGGGCATGGGCATCGAGGGAGCAGCCATCGCCTCCGGAATCGGGTACTCGTTTTCGGCGGTTGTTGGTCTGTTTTATTTCGGCATCTGGGGAAAGGGAACTCTTGCCATAGTGCGCCCTGTGCCCTGCTGGAATATTCTCAAAAAATCGGCATCGAACGGCGTCTCGGAAATGGTCTCCATGCTCTCCGGCAGCGTCGTCGTCATCGTGCTGAACAATATCATGATGGGGCTTGCGGGGGAAAACGGTGTCGCGGCTATTTCCATCGCGCAGTATGTGGAGGAACTATTGACCTCCGTTTACATGGGCTACGCCGAAGGAGTCGCGCCGCTGATGAGTTACAATCAAGGCGTGCGCGATTTTGAGAAAATCCGGCGCATTTTCCGTTTCAGCTTGCGCATCATCGCAGGATTTGGCATGGCCACGTTCTTGTGCAGTTTCTTGGTCGTGGATCCGGTGGTCGCGATTTTCGCGGAAGGAAACGAAGATGTTTTCCGGATGGCGGCGCACGGTTTCCGCCTCTTTGCCGTCGGTTTTCTGTTCGTCGGCTTCAATATCTACGGGTCGTCGCTCTTCACTGCGCTGAACAATGGTAGAATCTCGGCGCTGCTCTCCTTCTGCCACACCCTCGTCTTCCTGCTGGGAATGTTGCTGCTGCTCCCGCATTTCCTCGGTGTAAACGGCGTATGGCTGGCAAGCCCCGCGGCGGAATTTTTAGCGATGTGCATGGCGTTTCTGTTTTTCCGATTGCAAATGGGCATGTATGGGCTATAAAGGCAATACCTCCTCGCGCCGCTTTTTTGCGCTCGCCGCCTTGCAGCTTCTGTTTGCGGGTTCCAGCGACGGCGGGATTGGAACTTCATTATACAATCTGCGAAAAAATAAGGGCTATCCCTCAACTACAATGTTGAGAGGTAGCCCTTTTCGTATGCTCAAATCATGAAAATATAGTAAATATGACATTCACTCATTTCATGTCACAGCCTTGCAACTACGGCCACTCGATCCTCCGGCGAGACATTGAGAACATCAAACGCCTCATCAGGGCTCCACCCCTTTTTGGTTACGAGCGCGCGGACGTTGTTCACGATGTTGTCGACACGACCATCATCATAACCCTCTCGTCTCTGCTCTTTGAGTTCCATCATCAGCGTCATATACTCCACCCTCGTTTCGTTGTGCTGTTTTATCCGATGCTAACGGGCGCTAATACTCCCGCTTCTTAAGCGTGAGATAAGCGCCCATAAGGCAATGGGTAAATTCGACTAGATTCAGTTATTGGAGCCTCTTATGAGCAAAGCGAATTAGAGGCTCCTGTATGCATGGGGACGCGAAAGCGTCCATCGTAGGGAGTATAAAACTCCCACTGAA
>JAFTAB010000183.1 GCA_017458745.1 Schwartzia sp. (in: firmicutes)
AGGCTGCCGTAGCCTATGCCGTCGAGCATGCCCGCGGCGAGCCCGACGACGTTTTTCGCTGCCGCCCCGATTTCAGTACCGAGCAAATCATGGCCGTAGTAAAAGCGTATGAGAGGGCTCTTGAAAATGTCAACGAGCTGATGGGTGACGCTCTCGTCCTCCGAGGATATTATCATGCAATTCGGGACGCCCGCCATGAAGTCTTGGACATGGCCGGGCCCTACCCATGCCGCTATGCCTGGCTCGACTCCGATTTCCTCGCGCAGCACGGTGGAGAGTCTTTTCCCTGTGCCGATTTCCAGCCCCTTCATGCACAGCACGAGATTTTTTTTGGCGATGGAGCAGGGCAGGGCGGCAAGCTCGCGCCCGAATCCGCGAAGCTGCTGCGAGCTTATGGAGATGATTATGATGTCCGCACAGGAGACTGCGGCAGGGAGGTCGTCGGTGAGCGCGACAGACTCTGGCATCGTCAGGTACTCGTTTTGGCGCGTGTCCCTCAGCGCGGCGAGGTGCGCCGAGCCGGGGCGCCCCCAAAGCGTGACTCTGTGGCCTATGTGATTGGCGTGCCATGCGTGGAACGCTCCCCAGCGTCCGCATCCAAGAACGGAGATGTTCATTGCAATTTCGCTCCTTTATATATTCTCGTTTTTGTAATGAATCAATTCTCTTACGACCTCGCTCGCTATTATCAGTCCCGCCGCCGATGGGACAAAAGATATGCTGGCCGGCGTTGAGGGGCTGTCGGCGCCGCTTTGGATTGGCTTTATGGGCGGCTCCTTTGAGTAGACGACCTTCAGCTTTTTCACGCCCAGCTTTTTCAGCTCGCGGCGCATTACCTTTGCGAGAGGGCAGACGCTCGTGTCGTATATGTCCGCGACGCGGAACTGCGTCGGGTCGAGCTTGTTTCCCGCGCCCATGCTGCTTATTATGCGTATGCCGCGACGCTCACATTCGCGGGCGAGGCTTATCTTTGCCGACACGGTGTCGACGGCATCGACCACATAATCATAGTCAAAGTTGTCGCCAAAAAATTCATCGGCGCACTCGGGCAGATAAAATTTTTCGATTCGGGTGATTTTTGCCTCTTTGTTTATGTCGAGCATTCTTGACATCATGGCGGCGGTCTTTGGCATGCCGATTGTCCTCGTCGTCGCATGAATCTGACGATTTATATTTGTGATGTCGACAGTGTCGCTGTCAACGAGCAGGAATCTGCCCACGCCCGCGCGTATCAGCCCCTCGCAGACATACGAGCCAACGCCCCCGATGCCGAACACGGCCACGCCCGAAGCGGCGAGCGTCTCGATTGCGTCCTTTCCAATCAGGCGGGCAGTCCGTGAAAATATTTCATTCATGAAAATTTCGATGCCTCCGCCTTCGCCAACTTGTCGCATCGCTCGTTGAACTTGTTGCCGGCGTGTCCCTTTACCCAGTGAAACCGTATCGAGTGGCGATGAAATTCCTCGTCAAGCGCGAGCCATAAATCCTTGTTTTTTACGGGCGTTCCCTGCGACGTTGTCCAGCCCTTTTTCTTCCACGATGTTATCCAATGCTTCACAAAAGCGTTTTGAAGGTATTGGCTGTCGGCATAGTAGTCTACCGTCGAGCCGTCAGGCAGCGTTTTCAGGGCCTCTATTCCGGCCCGCATTTCCATGCGGTTGTTCGTTGTCATTGGCTCGCCGCCGGACAACTCGCGTATGGCGCCGCTCCTTTCGATTATCACGGCGGCGTATCCGCCGGGGCCGTCGGGATTCCTGAGGCAGGAGCCGTCGGTATATATTACATAGTCCGCGGCAGGCTCTGGCGGCGCATCAAAGAGAGCGACTTGCTCGCTTTTGGGGCTGAGCCATGACTCAGCCTCCTCCCTTGTCATGAATCCTTTGTAGACGGGACGCTCAAAACCGTCGACCTGCTCCTTGCACTCAGGCCAGCTCGTGAAAATTCCGGTTTTTCGTCCACGCTTCACAGCGTAAAATTTTTTTGCCATGTCATTCCCCTATAAAAAAAGCAGCCTCATAGGCTGCTTTATAATAAATCCTTTTAAGCGTCGGGCCGCAGCCCATAGGCACCCTCGCGGCACATGCGACTATTCACTTACCGCTGCTTCCTTCCGGACCTGACGGGCTTCATGAGGCCCCATTGCGCGAGACCAATGCGCTGCGGTCTGACCTTTAAAAGGATAACTGACTGGCGGAGAGTGAGAGATTCGAACTCTCGGTACAGCGTTCACCGTACACACGCTTTCCAGGCGTGCTCCTTCAACCACTCGGACAACTCTCCAGTGCTCAAATCGAAGATGAGGGAACTTCCCTCAAACTTGTATGAAATTGGTCGCCCACT
>JAFTAB010000029.1 GCA_017458745.1 Schwartzia sp. (in: firmicutes)
AAAAATTTTGGCTTCTTGCTGAATGATAAAGTCTCATTTTACTGTCAACCCATAAAAATAATTGGTTGACGAATTGCCCCTGACTGCCATATAATAATGAAAGCCTCGCAAAGAGGGGCATACATGATATTTGTGATTAAGAGAGGTTTTGAGCATGAGTATTGACATTTCCGAGCTGGCGCGTAAGATTATCTATGGCTATCGGGTGAAGAGGGGCGACGACCTTTCGATATTCCTCGACGCGGATCTGGAGGAGCTGCAAAAGGGGGCGGGAGAAATCCAGCGCCATTTTCGCAGGAACCACATCGACCTTTGCACGATAATAAACGGGCGCAGCGGTCGATGCCCCGAGAATTGCAAATACTGCGCTCAGGCTGCCTGCCACAAGACCGGCATCGAGGAGTACGGATTCCTGCCGAAGGACGAGATAATAGCCGAGGCGAGGAAAAACCAGGAGGCCGGCGTGAATCGATTCGCCATCGTCACGGCGGGGCGCGCGCTGAAGGGCAAGGATTTTGACAAGGCCATAGAGGTTTTCGAGGAAATGCACAGGACTCTCACGATAGATCTCTGCGCCTCGATGGGCTTCCTCGATGCCGAGCAGTTTCACCGGCTTCACATGGCCGGCGTTACCAGCTACCATCACAATATAGAGACATCCCGCCGATTTTTCCCGGAGATCTGCACGACCCATACATACGATGACAAGATTCGTACCATCAAGCTGGCGCAGGCGGAGGGGCTTTGCGTCTGCTCCGGCGGAATCATCGGAATGGGCGAGAACTGGGAGGATCGCCTGGACATGGCGATCAGTCTTGCGGAGCTCGGCATAGAGTCCATACCCATCAATGCGCTGATGCCGATTCCCGGCACTGCCCTTGAGGGGCGCCCGCAAATCTCTGGCGATGACGTGCTGCGCACTATTGCCTTCTTCCGATTCATAAACCCCGAGTCAAATATCAGGCTCGCCGCGGGGCGGAAGGTGCTGCCTGAGTGCGGGGCCACCGCGTTCCTTTCGGGGGCATCGGCGACTATCACGGGCGATATGCTGACGACAAGCGGCACGACGATAAAGGGGGATTTCGCCATACTGAAGCGTCTCGGCCTGACGAACGAGGGCTCAAACGAGATCGAGCCGGAGGAGCTGCCCAAAGTCGCCAACGCGTGATGATGTGATGGTATTGGATTTTTTTGCCGGTCCATAACGTGCAGGGGGGATTTCTGTGACGCTGACACAGCTGAAATATATAGACGCCATCGCGCAGTACGGCTCTCTGAGCCGCGCCGCCGGTCGGATGTTTGTCTCGCAGCCGCGCATGACAAACGCTCTGCGTGAGCTGGAGGAGGAAATCGGGCAGACGCTTTTTTTCCGTACGCCGCGCGGGATGAAGCTCACCGAGGAGGGGGTCAGATTCCTCGGATACGCCAGGCAGGTCATGCAGCAGATGCGTCTCTTGGAGGATCACTATAACCGCGAAAAGCCGAAGCGCAGCTTTTCCGTCTCGACACAGCATTACACCTTTACCGCCAGGGCCTTTGTCGAGCTGGTCAAGCGGTACGGCGAGGACGAGTATGATTTTTCGCTGCTGGAGGAGCGGACGGCGAAGGTCATCGAGAATGTCCGCAACATGAAAAGCGAGATAGGGATACTCTATATGAGCCAGTTCAATGAGGCGGTGCTGCGAAAGCTCCTGCGTGAGAGCAACCTGCGATTCACTCCGCTTTTCACGGTGCGCCCCCATGTTTTTCTTTTCCGCGAGCACCCTCTGGCGGGCAAGGAGGTCATCGCCCTGCCTGATTTGGAGGGGTTCCCCTGCATCACGTTTGATCAGGGCGAGGAAAATGCTTTTTATTTTTCGGAGGAGCCTTTGAGCGTCCGCACTTTGAGGAAGCAGATACGCGTCACGGACAGAGCGGCGGTGGCGAATTTCCTGATGGATCTTGATGCCTATATCATCACGTCCGGCATTTTGCCGTCTTTCCTGCACGGGTCTGATATAGTCGCCCGCCCGCTTGAGTCCGACGAGCGAATGACGGTGGGCATAGTGCGCCACGCTGACAGGATTCCGTCGGAGCTCGGCAATGCCTTTGAGGATGCGCTAAAAAAAATGGCAGAGGAAATCCGGGCGGCAGAGTCATGAGATATGGCACACGTTCATTCGATATAATTTTATATTATAGCTAAAGATAATTTTTCCGTATTTTTCATAGCAATTGTTATATGCTACAATGCGTCTCAAGTCAGTGAGGCGCATTTTATTTTGCCTCGAAAGAGTTATAAAGCATTCGTATGACGGGAAAAGGAGAGATTCATCATGAGTGAGGGCAAAGAGCGGATTATCGAGGCATTGGCGAGCGCGGTGCTGAACATGGAGGAGGACGAGGCTGCCAGTCTCGCGAGTGAGTATATCGCGGGCGGCCATGACGCATACGATGCCATCGAGCGCGGGCTTTCGGCCGGAATGGCGGAGGCTGGGCGGCTTTTCGAGGAGGAGGAGTATTTCATCCCGGAGCTTTTGATGTGCGCGGACGCGATGAACGCCGCGCTCGATATATTGAAGCCCCACCTCGTGAAGAAGGAGTCGGCTAGTCAGGCGACGGTGGTGCTGGGAGTCGTCGAGGGAGACACTCACGACATAGGGAAGAATCTTGTCAAAATAATGTTGGAGACGGCAGGGTACCGGGTAATCGACCTGGGGCGCGACATCGCGCCGAAAGATTTCGTGAGGGCGGCGGAGGAAAACGGCGCATCGGCTATCGCTATATCGACGCTCATGACGACGACGATGGGCGGCATGGAGGAGGTCGTTCGCCTGCTGGAGGAACAGGCGCTGCACGACGATTTCCCCGTCATAGTCGGCGGGGGACCAATCTCTCCGGGATTCGCAAGGAAAATCGGAGCGGACGCGTACGCGTCCAATGCAGCCGAGGCAGTGCGAGTGGTGGACAATCTGGTCAACCGGGGAACGGCGGAGCGGATTGCCGTATAGGGAAGCAAGGAGTGTTTTAAGCAATGACGGAGTGGAATCCAAAAGAGCGGCTGATAAGGGTACTTGAAAAAGAAGAAGTTGACAGGCCGCCGGTTATTTGCCCGGGAGGCATGATGAACGCCGCGATTGTCGAAGTGATGGAAAGAAGCGGCTGCACGCTGCCCGAGGCGCACAGCGATGCCGAGAAGATGGCGAATCTCGCGCTCGCGGTCGCGGAATACACGGGATTTGAAAATCTCGGCATACCGTTTTGCCTGACGGCGGAGGCGGAGGTGCTCGGCAGCGAGGTCACGCTGGGGAATCTTTCATGCGAGCCGAAGATAACGAAGGAAATTTTTGGGCGGTGCAGCGATGTGGAGACGCGGGATATAAAACCGCTGCTCGGAGAGGGGCGCATCCCTGCCATTGTGGGCGCGGCCCGGATACTCGCGGATAGATTCCCGGAGACGCCTGTAATCGGCAATCTCACGGGGCCCATATCGACGGCGGCGTCGCTCGTTGACCCGATGAATTTTTTCAAGGATATGCGGCGCGACAAGGAGAGCGCGCACCGGGTCCTCGAATACGTCAGCGATTTTCTGATTGCTTTTGCCAAGGCGCAGGTGGCGGCGGGGGCAACGCTCATATCGATAGCCGATCCCACGGCGACGGGCGAGATCCTGGGGCCGAAGATGTTTGCCGAATACGCCGTCCCGTATCTTAATCGGCTAATAGACGGCATACACGAGACAGGCGCCCCGGTCATTCTTCATATATGCGGGAGGCTGTCATCAGTGGACGCGCAGCTGCCGGGGATGCACTCGGAGGCGATCTCCACGGACGCGCTTGTGAATCTCAAAAAACTGAAGCGCGACTATCCGACGCTGACGACCATGGGCAATGTCAGCACATATCTTTTGGAATTTCAGCCGCCGGAGCAGGCGGCGCGGAGCGCGCGCTCGCTTGTCGATGACGGCACTGACATCATCGCCCCGGCATGCGGACTGTCCACCTCGACGAAGCTGGCCTCGATTCAGGCGATGACAGGCGCGGTTCGGGAGAGGACGCAAGAGGTTTACTCAATGGTTTTATGAGGGATAAAACGAGACTTATTCAGTGGGGGAGGTTAGAATTCCGCTGGCTACGGTCTCTTCAAATCATAAGCATCGGATAAAAATGTTTGCGGGGGATAAGAAATGGAATGGAATGGGAAGAAGCGGCTATTGACAGCGATTGAAGGCGGGGCGACAGACCGAATGCCCGTGATCAGCGTGTGTCAGTACGCGACGTACGAGCTGATGGAGGCGACGGGCGCCTTTTGGCCTGAGGCGCACCGTGACGCGGATAAAATGGCGCGGCTCTCGGCCGGAGGCGCGACAGTGCTGGGGCTTGACGCGGTGCGAGTGCCGTATTGCCAGACCGTCGAGGCGGAGGCTTACGGCGCGACCATAAAGGACGGCGGGCAAAAGCATATCCCCAGCATCGACAGGCCTGCATTCGCTTTGGGCGAGGAGCCAAAAATTCCGCAGGACTTCCTCGCTCGCGGGCGCATCCCCGCAGTTATCGAGGCCATTCGTATACTGAAAGCGGAGCTGGGGGAAAAGGTGGCGGTAATGGGGAGCCTCGTCGGGCCCTTCAGCGTGGCGGCGAGTCTCGTCGGCATCGCGCCGTTTCTGAAGGCGAGCCTCAAAAAGCCCGACAGTCTACTGCCGTATCTTGAGGCAGCGACAAAAACGGCAATCCAATATGCAAAAGCTATGACCGAGGCAGGCGCGGATATTCTCGTCATAGAGGACATGATGGCATCGCTCGACATGATAAGCCCGCGCGCATATAAAAAACTTGCCGCTCCCTATGAGAAGCAGGTGATTGAGGCGGTGGGCGGTACCGCGCCTGTTATTCTCCACATCTGCGGCAAGCTCGACGCGGTGATGACTTATATAGCGGAGACAGGCGTGTCCGCGATAAGCGTTGAATCCGCTGTTGATGTCCACGCGGCACTTGAAAAATTTCATGAGGCCGGCATACGGACGCCGATCCTAGGCGCGGTGCATCCCATACATGCGCTGCTGGAAGGGACGGAGGAGGACGTGGCGGCAGCCGTAAGGAAATCATCGGAGGACGGCGTGTCGGTCATTTCGCCCGACTGCGCCGTGGCGCCCGCGACGACTATCGCGAATATCAAGGCGATGGCGGAAGCGGCGAAAAAAATAGAAAACAGAGGTTGAATTATTATATTGAAAGGAATGGTAAAAAATGGCGGACATTTTGAATACATTGAAGCAGTCGATTCTCGATTTTGATGAGGAGGCGGCGGAGGCAGCCGCGAAAGAGGCGGTGGAGCAAGGGGTGAATCCCGTGACGGCGGTGGGCGCGCTCGCTGACGGGCTAAATGAGCTCGGCGAGGCATTTGAGAAGATGGAGGTATTTTTGCCGGAAATCATGCTCGCCTCCGACGCTTTCAAGGCGGCCCTTGCCGTGCTGGAGCCGGAGCTGAAGAAGGCGAATCAGGAGGGCAAGAAGTCCATCCCGGTCGTCATAGGCACTGTGCAGGGCGACGTGCATCAGGTGGGCAAGGACATGGTCGCGACTTTCCTGACGACGGCGGGGTTCGATGTGCATGACCTCGGAGTCGATGTGTCGCCCTCGCGATTCCTGGAGGAGGCGAAAAAGTACGACGCTAAAATCATCGCGGCGGCGGCGCTGATGTCTACCACGCGCCCCGTGCAGAAAGATCTTCTCGACTTCTTGGAGGCGAAGGGAGTGCGAGACAAGTATATCGTGTTCGTGGGCGGCGGCGTAGTGACGCAGGACTGGGCGACAGAGATAAAGGCCGACGGCTACGGCCAAGATGCAATCGCCACAGTGGAGCTTGCGAAAAAGCTGCTCCACGCGGCATGACAATAGAAATAAGTATCAGTACTGCTTGCAAGCAGAGACTAAAATACAGGGGATGAATGGTATGAGCACGCATGGGAGCAAAGGGAAATTTATAGAATACTGGGGACGCGGGGAGACGGGCCCTATCGCATTTCAGAAGGAATTTGACACGAAGATTTATTGGCCGCGTCTAAAAGAGCTGACGAAAAAATACGGCATCGAGTATGAGCCCGGCAAGGTCGTCCCCGTCGACGATGACGAGCTTGACGCGATATGGCAGGCGGGGCGTGAGCTGCTTTTGGACGTCGGGATACTGAATGTCTCGACGGAGAGGCGAATCACATTTACCGAGGAGGAGCTTGACAACGCGCTTGAAAATCTCCCGGCAGAGGTGACGCTCGGCGAGGGGAAGGATGCCCTGACCATTCCTCATCGCGGCATGGAGGACTACGACAGCGGGCGCACGCCGGTCGGCGTCATGGGGCGAATCCTCGGCCCAATCTCGGACGACCTCTATGAAAAAATTGCGCTTTCATACGCGCAGGAGCCGCTCATAGACTACGTGCATTTTCAGGGAGTCAAGGAAAAAGTGAACGGCATCCCGGTAAAGCCCGGCTCGCCGTTTGAGATGATGGCGGAGATACAGCATGTTTCCACGGTAAAGGACGTGCTGCGTCGCGTGGGTCGTCCCGGGTTCCCCGACGGCGGCTCGACGCCCGTGAATCTCCGGGCGGAGATGGCGGCGGCGAATCCGCTTTGGGGCGTGGGAAAAGGCGACGTGCGCCACGTCTACATCATGCCGCAGCTGAAGACCGACTACGACCAGATGTGCCGCGCTTATTTCTGGCATCAGTACGGCGCCAATATTTGGGGAATACTTCAGGCATACATCGGTGGCGCGGCGGGCGGCCCCGCTACCTCGGCGGTGAACGGCGTCGCGGACCTCCTCGCGTATGTCATGCTCTATGAGCCGACGATTCTCGGCACATGGCCGACGGACGCGCTTTATTTTTCAAATTCCAGCAAGTATGCTCTCTATGTCGCGAACTACGGAGGCGCGGCTTTCCAGAAGCACACGCATTTCCCGTCTCTCGTCGGCGCGGCCTGGCAGATGACGGCCGGAATCGGGAGCGAGGAGTATTTTTGGGAGACAGCGGCGGGGGCGATTGGCAGCGCGACGCTCGGATTCCTCGTCGCGGGCGGCACCGGCCATCAGAGCGCGGGGCTCGACCAAGCGTGCGGGCTTGGCGCGCGCTTTGCCGCGGAGGTCGGGCGCGCCGTCGGCAAGGCGCGTCTCACGAGAAAGCAGGCGAATGAGCTCGTGAATAAGATCCTGCCGAAGTACCAGCCGCTCATCGACAATCGCACGCTTCACACAAGGGGCGGGGATTTCCGCACGGTCTACGATCTTGAGACGGTTCGCCCGAAGCCCGAGTATCTCGCTATTTACAATAAAGTAAAGGCGGAGCTCCGTGATATGGGTCTGCCGATAAAATGAGACTTAAAATTATGATGATTCGGCGATAGGCCTTTCCATCATTTAAGAGGTGAGGAAAATGGCGGAGTATCAAGTGATTTTTCAGCCGTCCGGCAGGCGCGGCGTCATAGCGGAGGGGACGACGCTCCTCGCAGCGGCTCGCTCGCTCGGCGTTTCCATAGAGGCGCTCTGCGGCGGGGCGAGGGCCTGCGGGAAATGCCGCGTGATTGTCGCCGAGGGGAAATTTGAAAAACTGGGCATTAACTCGGCGATGAGTCATCTCTCGCCGGTGACGGCGGAGGAGTCGCGCCTCTTGACGGAGGACGAGCGGGAGCGGGGTTATCGTCTTGCTTGCTGCGCCGAGGTGCGCGGCGACATCGTCCTCACTGTGCCCGAGGAGAGCCGGCAGTCAAAGCAGGTGATACTCGAAACGGGGCGGGAGCGATTATTTGCAATCGACCCTGTTGTCAAAGCCTTTCCCCTGACTCTTTCCGAGGCGACACTGGACGATGCCCGCGACGATGCAAGGAGACTCCTCGACGGGCTGTCCTCGTCATACCGGCTTGATGGGCTGTCCCTGAACTGGGAGGCGCTTCGCGCACTGCCGGAGACGCTTCGCAACGGGGGCTGGAATGTCACCGCCATAGTGAGCGAAAGGCAGGAGAGCCGTGAGGTCATTCGCGTGGTGGCGAGCGGCAGCGCGGCGGTGCTCGGCATCGCGATAGACTGCGGCACGACGACGCTCGCGGCATATCTCTGCGACCTTGCTGACGGGGAGGTGATGGCAAAGGCCTCGCGCATGAACCCGCAGATAAGCTACGGCGAGGACATACTGGCGCGAATCTCCTATGCTCGTTCCGAGAAGGGGGGCAGGGAGAAACTGTTTCATGCCATCATCGACGCCGTGAATGATTTGGCCGCGGAGCTGACGAGCAAGGCGGGATTTTCGATGTCCGACGTGTATGAGATGGTGCTCGTCGGCAATACCGCGATACACCATTTCATTTTTGATTTGGATACCTCGTACCTTGGCCGCTCGCCTTTCGCCCCGGCGGTGAGGGGCGCGCTCAATGTCCGCGCGAGGGATTTGGGCATCAAGATATGGCCTGCAGCGAATATTCATTCGCTGCCGATCGAGGCGGGGTTCGTCGGCGCGGACAACGCCGCCGTGATTCTTGCCGAGTCACCCTACGACAGTGACGAGCTGCGCCTCATCATAGACATCGGCACGAACGGCGAGATAGTGCTGGGCAGCCGCGGGAAGCTGTTCTCGACGTCATGCGCGACGGGCCCCGCGCTGGAGGGCGCACAAATTGCCTTCGGAATGCGGGCCGCGCCGGGCGCCATCGAAAAAATCCGCATCGACGACGCGACAAAAGAGCCGCGCTATAAAGTCATAGGCATGGAGAAATGGTTCCCCGATATTGAGGAGACGAGCGCGCGGGGGATCTGCGGCTCCGGCATACTCGACGCCGTGGCCCAGATGTATCGCGCCGGCATCGTGAACGCGGCGGGGCGCATCAACGCGAAGTGCGACTCCAAAAGGATAAGGAAGGGCGAAAGCGGCAAGCTGGAATATGTCATTGCGTGGGCGAGCGAGACGGCCATCCATCGCGACATCGTGATTACTCAGGCCGACATACGAGCCGTGCAGCTCGCCAAGGCCGCGCTTTACGTCGGTGCGGAGTACCTGCTGGAAAAATACGGGGCGGAGCGTCCCGACCGTGTGATTCTCGCGGGAGCGTTTGGAAGCTATATCGACAAGGAGAGCGCGTTGACTCTCGGGATGTTTCCGCGAGTGGAGCTGTCACGCGTCTGCGCCGTGGGAAACGCGGCGGGCGACGGGGCGAGAATGGCTCTCCTCTCGCGCGAGAAGCGCATGGAAATCCAAAGGGAGGCAGGCAAAGTGGCCGTCGTGGAGACGGCGGTGGAGCCGGACTTCCAAAAGAAGTTCATGAACGCGATTGCGTTTCCGCCGATATGAAAGATAAAACATCACGCTGTCAAAAGGATTACCGCGTATATGACGGGAAAGGAGGGCAAGTCATGGCGCTGGTGGACGATCTTTCGCTTCGTTGCCTCGGTGAGCCGGAGCGACCGATAACGGAGGAATTTTGCGAGAAAATCGGAGTGCCGTACGCCGATGTATTCACTCGGGCGGAGGCGATGGCTAAAGCGGCACAGGCAATGAGGATAGTGACGGGAGATGTCTTCTCAAAGCTGCCCTTTTGCGTGACGGTGGAGGCCGAGACTTTGGGCGCGGAAATCTCACTTAATGCGCTTTACGGAGTGCCGACCGTTGCGAATTTTCTCTACGGGGAGGTTTCGGAGATAGGAGCATTGCCGTCACTCGATCTCACTCGCGGGCGCATCTTTGAGGTGCTTCGCGCGGCAAGGCTGCTCTCTGACGCAGGCGAGCGGGTGATTTTGAACATTGAGGGGCCATTCACCATCATAGGACTGCTGGTGCCATCGAAGTCCTTATATAAGGGACTGTACAGGGAACGCAAAAAGCTGGTGAAATTATGCCGCGCGCTGGCGAATGAGATAGCCCGCTATGCAAGGGCGGCGGAAGAAGCGGGGGTCAGCGTCCTCTCGTACGCCGACCCAACCGTCGCGTATGAGCTGATTTCGCCGAAAATGTACGAGGAGTTTTGCGGCGAGGTGTCATACGAGGCGCTCCGCTCTATTCTTCGAGCAACGGAGAGCGTTACAGTCCACCTTTGCAACAAGACATCCGTCGGATTTGAAAAAGCGGGATTCTGCACCTCGGAGAGAGTGGAAATCTCGCCGGGATTGTCTTATGGCGAGGCTCTTTCCTCCGTGCTGGGGCACCCGGACTGCCGCCTGATAGGGCACGGCTGCATACAGCGCTCGTCCTGCCCATGCTCGCGCGGGTATCTTTATAAATTGAAGCTGAGGGAACAAAGCGCGGCTATCGAGGAAAAATAAAATATGGGACTTGGCAAAAAATTGCCAAGGAATGCGAGGGGTGATGGCGATGATTGATTACTGCCAAGTAGTCAATGAAAAATTTGAGGAAAGCCGTTTTTGGGATAAGTCGATTGACCCATTCCCCGGAAACAACCGCAAGATTTACACATTCACCAACCGCTGCCATGAGCAGGAAGGATTGGAGCTAGGCGACGAGACGGTAAAGATATTTCTGAACACAAAGGGAACGGTCGGCGAAGTTGACGAGGACATCGACAAGTTCCTCGCCTATGTGGACGGCAAAGCCGCCGAGGGCGAATTCACGCAGGACATCGCCGCCGAAGTGGAGAGGATAAAATGAGACTTATTCAGTGGGAGTTTTATACTCCCTACGATGGACGCTTTCGCGTCCCCATGCATACAGGAGCCTCTAATTCGCTTTGCTCATAAGAGGCTCCAATAACTGAATCTAGTCGAATTTACCCATTGC
>JAFTAB010000184.1 GCA_017458745.1 Schwartzia sp. (in: firmicutes)
GTCAAGGCCAATGTCCTGTGAAGGCTCTTGGGAATACGCAAATTGAACTTTCCGCTGTACTCGATTTCATCCTGCGGTTCCGGAATCTCGATGCCATCCTCTAAAGCTGCCTCAAACCAGCAAGCCTTGGCATCTTCCAGCATATCCAGTATGCCCGCCTTTGTTTCCGATTGCGTGATACATCCCTTCAATTCGGGGATATACCCCACATAGCCGCCCTCCTTGGCTGCCACAATGATCTCCTGATACGGCAGAGCCATATAATACTCTACGGTCTTTTTTCCCTCCATAAGCGCGCCCTCTTTTATCCGATGCACTTGACGGTGTTTTCTTATACCGCCATTTTATCTATCGGGACATTGTGAAGCTCCAAGTCCGGATTATTTTCCATTATCCATCCGAGTGCCCACTCATTGTTTACCAGCAGGACGGGATTTTGATTCCTGTCGTAGACGAACATGCCCCTGTCAGCCCCCCGAAGGCTCGACGGCGTCACCTCTCTGCCGTCCTTGTACGCCAGCCATCTCGCAACCTCGAACGGCTGCATCACCATGTCAATTTCCACGCCGTACTCATTTTTCAGCCTGTACTCCAGCACCTCGAATTGCAGCGTGCCGACAGTGCCGACCACGAAGCTCTCCGCGCCCGCGCCCGCCTGACGGAAAAGCTGAATCGCGCCCTCCTGAGTCAGCTGCTCTATGCCCTTTATGAATTGCTTGCGCTTCATCGTGTCATGTGCGCCCACCCTTGCGAACTTCTCAGGCGGGAACACCGGAAAATCGGCAAAGCGAAATTTTCGCTTCTCGTCGCAGAGAGTATCGCCTATGCCGAACACCCCCGGGTCAAACAGCCCGACTATGTCGCCGGGATACGCCGCGTCGATTATCTGCCTGTCCTGCGCCAAAAACTGCTGGGGCTGCGCCAGCTTTATCAGCTTGCCCTCCTGCTCGTGCCACACGCTCATATTGCGCTCGAATTTGCCGGACACTATGCGAATGAATGCGAGCCTGTCACGATGAGCTGGATTCATATTAGCCTGAATCTTGAAAACGAAAGCCGAGAATTTCTCGTCCTCCGGCTCAATCTCGCCGTCCGACGACTCACGAGGCGCAGGAGGCGGCGCAAGGCGCAGGTACTCCTCCAAGAAATTCTGCACGCCGAAATTCGTCATCGCCGACCCGAAGAACATCGGCGTCAGCTCGCCGCAATCGACGCGAGCCTTGTCGAATTTCTCGCCCGCCTCATCGAGCAAAGTCACATCGTCAATCAAGGCGTCGTACGTCTCCTTGTCGAGCAGCGACTTCAGCTCATCCGAGTCGAGGTCATATTTTTCCGACTCGCGCGCTTTCTGGCCGTGAGTCGTGTCCGCCGAAAAAAGCTCGACCTTCCTCGTCTGCCTGTCGAATATGCCGCGATAGCGTCCGTCGGAGCCTACCGGCCAATTCATGGGATACGAGCGAATGCCCAGCACATTCTCCAGCTCGTCCATTAGGTCTATCGGGGCCTTGCCGTAGCGGTCAAGTTTATTAATAAAAGTGAAAATCGGGATATGCCTTTCACTGCAAACCCTGAACAACTTCTTGGTCTGCGCCTCGACGCCTTTAGCCGCGTCCATCACCATGACCGCGCTGTCAACCGCCATGAGGGTCCTGTATGTGTCCTCACTGAAATCCTGATGCCCCGGCGTGTCAAGGATATTGATACGGCAGCCGCCATAGTCGAATTGCAGCACGCTCGACGTCACCGAGATGCCGCGCTGCTTCTCTATCTCCATCCAGTCCGACACCGCGTGCCGCTGGGTCTTGCGTGACTTTATCGAGCCAGCGAGATGTATTGCTCCCCCATAGAGCAGCAACTTCTCGGTGAGCGTCGTTTTTCCCGCGTCAGGATGCGAGATGATGGCAAAAGTGCGACGCTTTTTTATTTCCGTGATAAGTGAATCGTCCAATATTGATACTCCCTTGCATAATTTTTCCGATTTCGCGGAGCGCAATCCTTCATCTCGTTATTATTGCGCGACCTTTACCTCCGTCCATACCTTGTCATACTTCGGCAGGTTCTCCGTGAGGTCGTTGAACACCTCCGCCCCGGACTGCCGCAGCATATCCATCGACGGGTATGAGGCTATGTCCTCCTGAGTCTCCTGCGGGAGCCGCTTAACGACCTCGGGAATCGGGGAGGCATAGCCGATGTACTCGACATTGCGCTTCGCAATATCGGGGCGCGTCATGAAATCGATAAACTCCTCGGCCTCTTTCTTGTTCTTCGCGCCCTTCAGGATGACCATCGAATCAAACCAGTAATTCGTGCCCTCCTTTGGCAGAGCATACGCAAGATCCTCATTTTTCTCCATCATGAAAACAGCGTCGCCCGACCACACGACGGCGAGAGCGCCCTCGCCCGCTATCATCTTGTCCTTCACCTCGTCGACCACATAAGCCAGCACGAGCGGCTTCTGCTCGATGAGCTTGTCACGCGCCTCGCCCAGCTCCGAATCGACTCCCGTGTTCAGCGAGTGGCCGAGATACTTCAGCGTGATCCCTATGGAGTCGCGCGGGCTGTCGAGCATGAAAATCTGCTTCGCATATTTCTTGTTCCAGAGTATGCCCCAGCTGTCGACCGGCTCATCAACCATCTTCTTATTGTAAATTATGCCGACCGTGCCCCACATGTACGGCACCGAAAACTCATTCTTAGGATCAAAATCGAGATCCTTATAGCTGTCGCCTATGAGCTTGTAATTCTTTAGATTACCCGTGTCTATTTTTTCAAGCAGGCCGTCGCGAATCATCCGCGCTATCATGTAATCGGACGGGATAGCCAGGTCATAGTCGCTGCCGCCCGACTTTATCTTAACATACATGTCCTCGTTCGTCGCGAATGTGTCATAGACGACGTGTATCCCCGTCTCCTGCTCGAAATCCTTCAAAACGTCGGGGTCGATATAGTCGCCCCAGTTATACACCTTGAGCTGACGCGCGGATTTCTTGTCCCCTCCGCACCCCGCGAGCGCAAAAAGGCAGAGCGTCACCACTGCCAGCAGAGAAACAATCCCAGCAAATCTTTTCAAAATAGCATTGCCCCTTTCTGTAAATTGCACGTGAAACGATGACTTGAAAATACATGATAGTTATTTTAATAGCTTTCAGCGGCAAATTCAAGTTTTTGCGAATAAAATGAAAAAATAAATGATTATCGCATGAAATGATGATATAATTATTTTAATTATCATATTATATTCAGGGGGTAAATGAAAAATGGGAAAGGCCAACGTATCGAAGGGGGAAGTGCTGCACAACAAGGGGGATCGGGTTGAGAGCGTCGAGCTCATACTGAAGGGCGGATTTTTCATAACTGACAGGGGCGACATCACGCTCCATGCAGGGTCGGGCACGCTGCTCGGCGCGTTTCTTGTGGCGGGCGACGTTTACAAGTACGACTATGTCGCCAGCGAGGACAGCACCATTTTCAGCTACGACTACTCCAACGAGGACGACCTCACCACGACTTTCAAAGCGAATCTCTCAATCCTGCCCGTCATGGCGTCAATGAACATGACCCTGCTGGGCAAGATGCTGGACGCGCTTTATTCCTTGCACGACGAGGGCAATGAACTCTACTCCGACCTGAAGGCCAATTACGATGATTACAGGGACATCTGCGCGAAGTTCATGGTTGCCCCGTTAAAGTTCGCCTCCATCGAGTCACTTGTACCGCCCGACAGGCCGTCCCTGGTGTCGAGCTGGCAGGCTGACATGTGCAACGCGTACAAGGAAAAAGACGCGCTGCTGAAAAAAGTCTACTACTCCGCTGACGTGAATTTCTGCATCGGGACTGTCATGATGGCGGCGACGATAGCGCGGAGCGCGCAGCAACAGATAGAGCAGGCGCAGGCCTATATCCGCCAGACCAAGGCAACCACCGGCGATTTTATCAAGGAATATTACCAGCAAAAGGCGAAAATCGACGACGTCAACCGCAAGGAGGCCGTTGAGGCGGGCAGCGGAAATCTGCCGACGATAAAGAACGCGCTCGACACCATCCTCGCTTTTGCCGAGGTGAGCAGCGAGGTCATGGAGAGCTTCAAGCGCGACATCAAGAAATTCACAAACGCCCCGAATCAGCGCGAGAAATCCGACGAGATGCGTCAGCTCCGCCAAGACCTCTCGGAGAATTTCTACGCGATATACGAGGCGGCTTTCATCAAGGCGATGGAGATGCCAAACATCCCCGTTCCCGCCGAGGTCAAAATGTTCTTCCTCTTCGGATTCGTGGACGAGGTGCTTGCGGGCACGGCGAACACCGCCGCCCTCTACAAATTCTCGCTGCTATGGGAGGAAGACCCGAGCGGAAAGGTGCTCACGATATACGACTGGCTAAGAAAAATTTATTACGGCGAGGTCATGCCGTCAAAGAACGAGTTCGACATGGACTGGCAGGAGTTCCTGAAGGAGGAGGTTCGCACGAACTCCATCAAGCAGGAAAAGGCGGACGAGATGCTCGACGACCCCAAGGCAAAAGTCCACTTCGAGCTCACGAACATGATCGCCACTGCCAACAGGATAACGCATGGCAGCATTTTCTCATTCGTGCCGACGTTCTTCGCGGGCGCCGTCGTCAGATCGCTCGAGAGCACATTCGCCAGCCCCAAGAAGGTACACGATGCGCTGGATAAAATCAGGGAGATCGACTTCGGCTGCTTTTATCGCCCGGCATTCATCTCATTCCCGGAGCTCAAGGTCAATCGCTTCGACTACAATGTCGAGGTCTTGCCGTACATCATACTCATGCCCAACTTCGGCAGCAGGGGCGTGATGTGGCAGGAAATCGAGGGACGCAAGCGGACGACTCCCGCGCACATGGTCCTGTCGATATTCCACTCCTCCGACCTCGATGAAAC
>JAFTAB010000185.1 GCA_017458745.1 Schwartzia sp. (in: firmicutes)
GGAATGAGGACAATGGCAAAAGCAGTTTTTGTCCAGAAGGGCGAGAATATTGACTACACGGCAACAGGCGATATTGAATATATGGAGATTGTGCCGCTTGTATCGCGTGTCGGCGTTGCGCTGGAAGCGATAGCCGATGGCGAGACGGGCACGGTATCTTTAACTGGCGTTTACGAAATGCCGGCAGCTGCGAGCCTCGCGATCAACGTCGGTGATGAAGTGTACTGGAATGAGGAAAACAGCGTCATAAACAAAACAAAGACAGGAAACATTCCGGCGGGTATCGCGGTGGCGGACAAGGCCGCGGCCGGAACATCTGTCTTGGTGCGTATCGGATGAGCTTCAAGGATAATGTATTCGCTGACATTGATAATGTATTCCTGAATCTGAATGAGTTCGCTGAGCATCACATAATTAACGGCATGGAAGTGGTCGCGGTCGTCAGTACTTTAAAGACAGACACGAAATCGACCATTTCTTCACGGAATTATGACGGGCTCCATGGCGATTTTTTCACTGTGAACGTGAAAAAATCCGATTTCACGCGAATCCCAAAACAGGGCGAGAATATCAGAGTCGATGGCAAGCGGTACACCGTGGACGAGGTGCGCGACAATATGGGCATGCTGCTCATGATTCTTTCGGCATACAGGATGGGAGGCGCGGGCTGATGCTTGAAGTCAATGTCGGAAAATCCATTGAAGAAGCCCAAAGACTCCTAACGAATATGCCGGGCGCGGTCAATAAGGCCAGCAAAACGGCGATACGCACTACCATAAAAGGCATGAAGAAAGAATCAGCGCAGAAAGTGCGCGAACGGTACACCATAAAGGCGAGCAAAGTAACAAATACGATAAGGACATCAACGGGCGACGGGGGACTCACTGCGAGGCTCACCTCAAAAGGCCGCGTCAATGACCTATCGTATTTCATCCACAAACCGAAGAGCGTGCCAAAGCGCAGGCCGCCGACGGGCAAATATCTTTACTCGCAGGTAGTGAAGGGCGAGGGCGGCACGATAGCCCATGCCTTTTTGGCACGGATGCAATCAGGGCATGTCGGCGTATTCCAAAGAGCGGGACACGGCTCATCAATGTCAAGCCTGCCGATACAAAAGCTGTCAGGTCCGTCCACGCCGCAAATGCTCGGCAGCCCAAATATAAAAGAATTTATTGAGAAGCGTTTACGCGAGAGATTCGAGAAAAACTTGAGTCACGAGGTAAACGCTTTTCTTATGGGGTATAGAAAATGACACCGGCATCACTCATACTGGCGTTAAAAAAGGAAACAGAGACGGCCACTCAAAACTACAAAATGCACACCGAGAATCAGGCAGATAAGAAGGTAAGCGTCTACGCGCAGCATATCCCAAACGATGACTTCGAGAACGATACCTTTTATCCGCTCATATTGGTGAGTGTCCAGTCGGGAGAGGACAACCAAAATGCGGCGAACATCGCGGAACTTTCGACAGTGACAGTCGGGCTGACATTCGGGGTGTTCGGCGAGGACAGGGATGCATGGATGGATCTGCTCAATCTCCTGGAGTGTGTCCGCCAGCATCTTCTGAAGCGACGCACAATAAACAATAAGCATCGCCTTGTACTCCCGACCAAATGGGAGACAATCGAGGTGCAGCCGTATCCTTTTTGGTTCGGCTACGGGACACTCAAATACACAGTGGCGCAGCCGCAGGAGGAATCGGACATAGAAATGGGGATAACGAAAATTTAAGGAGGCATGAGAAATGGCAAAAAATGAAACAACGGCCGCGCCCGGAGGCAAGCCCAAAACGACGGAGCAGACAACCGCGCCTGCCGTCCAAGAAAAGGCGGTAATGTATATCGGTCCTAATATCGTCAAATACGGACTGCGTCAAAACGCTGTTTATCGCGGCGGCGTGCCGGAGACGCAGACAAAGGAGCTGCTGAAGCTGCATCCATCAGCTCGTCAACTTTTCGTTTCTTTGAGCGACATATCGAAGGCAAAACTGGAGGCAGGGAAAAAGGGGACTCCCCTTTACGCAGCGTACCATGAAATAGAAGGGAGATAAGGAAAATGGCATACAAGCACGGCGTATATACGCAGGAAGTGCCGACCAGTCTAGTTCCGATGACACAGACCGACGCGGGTCTCATCATCGCGGTAGGCACTGCCCCGCTTCATCTCGCCAGTGACCCGATCGCGGCCAATAAACCGCTCCTCGCGTACTCGTACAATGAGGCAGTGGCGGCTTTGGGCTATAGCGAGGACTGGGAGAAATACACTCTCAGCGAGGCAATTTATACTCAATTCGCGCTTTTCAACATGGCGCCCATCGTGCTCATCAATGTGCTCGACCCAAAAAACGACAATCTCACGAAGAAAATCAATGATGCCGAGACGACGATGGAGGAAGGCAAGGCGACAATAGCAGCGCCCGCCGCGATGCTCGAAACGCTTAAAGTCAAGGCGACGGCGGGCGGCAATGCGCTCACGTCGGCGGACTATACAGCGGCATACGACGACGATGAGAACCTGATTATAACGGCGACAGCAGGAGGCGCGATCGCGAGCGCGACAAAGATTTTTGTATCATACACGGCGCTCGACGCATCGAAAATCGACAAGTATGACATTATAGGCGGAGTCAATAGCACGACGGGGCAAAATGAGGGACTGGAACTGATTGAGGATATTTATCCCAGATTTGGCCTCGTGCCCGGCACGATAGTCGCCCCCGGCTGGTCGCATGATCCCGAGGTCGCAGCAGTGATGAAAGCAAAGGAAACGAATATAGACGGTCATTTCAAAGCAATCTCTATATGCGATGCCGATGACACTGTTGCGAAAAAATACACCGACGTGTCCGAGTGGAAGAACAGAAATAATTATGTCGATATTGCTCAGGTGCTGTGTTGGCCGCGTCTCTCGCTCGGCGATAAGAAATATCATATGTCTATGCAGCTCGCGTCGCTGATGAACAAGACCGACGCGGCGCATGATGATGTCCCGTACAAGTCGCCGTCGAATGAAAATCTTCAAGCGGACGGCGCGGTGACGGCTGACGGCCAAGAAATTTATCTCTCAACGCAGAGCGCAGCATATCTCAATGGGCAAGGCATCGTTACCGCTCTCAATTTTATAGGGGGATGGAAAGCGTGGGGCAACCGAACGACGGCATACCCATCGAACACCGACCCCAAAGACGCTTTTATACCTATTCGCCGAATGTTCAACTGGGTAGGCAACACGCTCGTCACATCGTTTTGGCAGAAGGTGGACGACCCGATGAACAAACGGCTCATCGCGTCC
>JAFTAB010000186.1 GCA_017458745.1 Schwartzia sp. (in: firmicutes)
AAAGGATTATCAGATTTGGCAAAGCACGGAGCGCAGGAACATCGAAGATAGTATGATGGGATGATCCCAACAGGCTATAGGAGCACCCTGCACCGATGCCCACCAGTTTCACATTCTCATTTTGCAAACAGACATCGTTCATGATGAACTCATAAGCCCTGTATGCCAGAAACGCACCTATCGTATACGCAAAAGGAATTTTACCCCGACTTGCCAGTCCAGCTGCCATGCCTACCATATTAGCCTCTGAGATACCTGCGTTGATATACTGATCCGGCAAGTCTTGTCGATACTTGTCATAGACGATGGCACCATTATCTGAAATCATGGCTAACACACGCTTGTCCTGAGTTGCTAAATCATATAATGTTTCTAAATAAGCACTTCTCATAGCTGCCCAGATCCTCCCTCGTCATCTTAAGCTCACGCAGTGCGATTGCAAGTTCTTCTTCGTTCGGTATTCGATAGTGCCAAATAGGAACATTTTCCATAAATGATATCCCTTTGCCCTTAATCGTATGCGCAATTACCGCACGAGGTCTGCCTGTGGTCTCCCTAGTCAAGGACTGTTTGATAGCTGCATAGTCATGACCGTCTATGTCTTCCGTAGTAAAGCCAAAAGCTGTCAGCTTTGCCTTGAATCCGTCCAGAGACATGATGTTTTTCAGGCTATCCATAGCCTGCAGTCCGTTATAATCCACAATAACTGTTAGATTATCCAGTTTATGATGAGCAGCAGCCATCAATGCCTCCCAGATGGAACCTTCCTCACATTCGCCATCTCCCACAAGCACAAAAATCTTATTTAGCAGGTGATCTAGCTTGCAAGCCAACGCAATGCCAACTGCATAGGAAAGGCCATGTCCCAGAGAACCAGTACTAGCCTCAATCCCTGGTGCTGAGCCTTTTTTGGCTAGACTGCCCAAATGCGAGCCTGGCTTACAAAAAGTGTAAAGCTCCTCCTCAGGAAAGTAACCGGCCATGCTCAAAGCCACATACAGAGCCAGCACACCATGACCTTTACTAAGCACAAAATAGTCCCGCTCCGGCCAGTCTGGCTTCTTCGCATCGTAGCGCAAAATACCATCAAAATACAACTCGGCCACTATATCTGTAAGCGAATAAGCAGGAGCGATATGCCCGCCGTTAGCCCCCATAGCCATCTTAAGCACCCTTTGGCGTATTTTCAGTGCTATAGCACTGATATCTGTTTCTGTCATACATACCCTTCCCGTACAGTATTTTATCTACCGCTCCATTCCCTGCCTGAACAGCTTGCTTGCCCTAAAGCAATGTTATATGAAATTAATATGCTGCACTACAGCAGGATTTTGTTCCTCTCCATTGGATAATCGTCCCATTTTATCATGTTTCAGATGCCACAACGCTTCGTTAGTCTTATGTTGCAAGCAGAGTGTACCGCATTCAGTCTGGGCATTGAACTTTTCGGAGGCGATATAGTCCATTACCTCCTTGTAGCGGTCACCGGTCCAGATATCCTTAAATCGCTGTTCCTTAATATTGCCGATGTGAAACTTTTGGTATTTGTCATTGAAGAGCATGCCGCAAGGTGCCACCAAACCACTGCCTGAAAGTTGCAAAATGAACGGTGCGCCATAACACTGCTTATAGCATTTAGTACCATGAGCGTGAATCTTCGACCACTTGACCGATACCTGATAATCCTCCGTGCTATAGGTTTCCGCTTCATGCAACACATCCTCTAAATCGTCGTAGGCTGCATAGTCTACCCCCAGCGTGCCGTTCTCATCGTCACTGCAGTGCTTGATGACTAGGTAATCAACGTCCAACTGCTGCCCCAACCTAGCCAATGGAATGACCTGATCTTTAAAATCCGGCATCATCACCATCTGCATACCTATAGTCACTGGCAGCTTATTCTCCTTCTTGATAGCCACAGCCTTGCGGATGGTCTCCAATACTTTATCGTAGCAATCAGGCGAGCAGCCATGGATATAGGCATAGCGGTCGCGCTCTCCCGCCGAAATATTGAAGCGAAGATACGTCAGGCACGGTAAAATATTGGGCAGTTCCTCATCTTTCAATAGGTAGCCGTTTGTACCCAGTGCCATATCAATGCCCTGGGACTTGCCATGTTGGATTGCCTCATACACGCAGGGATTCACTGTGCTTTCGCCGTCACTGACAAAACTGATGGCCTTCACGCCAATCTCTGCCGCATCATCCAAGAAATCCATCACCACCTGACGCGGGAGATTAGGGGCTTGATTGATAAGCTGCATCTTTCCATAGCAGTACACACAGCGATACGTACAATGCGTCGTCAAGGCACAATCAATCGTAATTGGCGCGATACGTTCGCCACGCAGCCATGCCTCCACGCGATCACGATGATACATGACCTTGCTCCCGTCCAAAATATATCTTTCACGCATTCTAGTTTCTCCTTCTGAATATCTCTCAAATAAAATTCACATGAGCGCCGGGATGCCTCAGCTCATAAAGATACTTATTTATCTCATCCAGCCTGCAAGTTTTTCGGCAATACTTATGAATGAACGCGTCATCAAACATGGCGCGTATTTTTTTTGCCCGCTCCGACTCCCATATTTCGGGAAAAGTCTTTTCATTGATGTTGCCATATATGAAATCGTCCTGCCCCATGAACACGATGCACGGGAACACGTCGCCGTTCGCGTCCATGTATGTCATGAAGTTCAGCCCGTCGCAGAAATCATAAGGCTTTTCCATGTTCAGATTTTCAATGGATTTTGAGCGGAAATATATTTTGAAATCCTCAGTCTCATATTGCCGAAGCTCTTTTCCTATATCCTCGGCCTCCGAATAATCAACCGTGAGCTTAGCCTTGCTTGACGGGTGCTGAGAGAACGGCTTCACCGTGAAATAATCGAATCCCGTCTCGCGTATGATTTTCGCGAGCGTCACAACCTCGTCCTTGTTCTCAGGCAACAGCAGAAGCTGCGCGCCAAGGGTCGTGCCGAGTTTTTGTTCCCTCTTTACCGCTGCGGCATCCGACATATTTTTTAGTGCCCGCTGCAAGTCGCCTTTCCTGCACTGATGAATTTTCTCGTAAGTGGCGTCCGTTGCCCCCGCGATGCTGAAGCGCACCCATGACAACGATTTCAGACAATCATTCGCCTTTTCTTTTGTAAACAATACGCCGTTTGTTGACATCGCCGCGTCTATCCCGTTCTCCTTTGTGCGGTTAAAAATCTCCGGTGCGTCCGGATTCGTCAGCGGCTCTCCCTCGCCGGCGTAAATGATGCTCCTGAGTCCTTTTTCCCCCATCAGCTTCAGGTTCGGTATCAGCACGTCAGCCTTTAACATCCTCGGCTTGTACTCCATGTAGTCCACCGCGCAGAAAACGCAGCGATGGTTGCAGCCGCCGGAAATCCCTATTTCCATTTCAATGGGATATATGGTCTTGCCATTAAGCCAATCTGCAACACGCTCGGGATGAAACAGCAACTTATGCGAGTCCATCCTTATATTGTCAGCCATCTTCATCACCTCACACATTCAGCACGGTGCCCAAGAATTTCAGCAAGTCCACTTTCCCCACCGGTTTCGAGTTGCCCACAAGGTTCGTCTTTATCGCGCCGGCCACGTTCCCGAGCAGCGTCGCGATGTCAACCGGCAGCCCGCTTGCCGCCGAGAGCGCCGCCAGCGAGTAAAAAGCATCACCCGCGCCGACAGTGTCCTTCACATGGAGCGTCACCGCAGGTATAAGTGCTTCCTCATCTTCGCGATGCCCGAGCGCGCCATACGCTCCAAGCGTCACCCATGAGTACTTGCTGTGCAGTCTTTCGCCAAGCTCTCTCAAAAGCTCCGGCTGCTCCTTCGTCGTCTGCCCGAACGGCAGATGAAGTTCCTGCTCGTCAACCACGAAAGCGTCCGCACGCCTGTACTTCGTGATGACATTCATGCCGTGGTTTGACGAGTTCGTCTGGCAGTTCACAGCCAAGAACCTCGCGCTCTTTTCTATTTGCCCGATGGATCTCTCATCCAGAAGCCCATGGCCGTAGTCGCATATCACGACGAGGTCAAATCCGGAGATCATCTGCTCGAGGTTTTTATAAAAATTGCTGTAGTCAACCTGCTTGATTGCCTTGCCGTCGAGCAGCCGGTTCACCGAGAAGAGTTTTTCGTATTCCTGCCTGAGCGAATGTCGGCGCAGATACCTCTTTTTCACGGGCGTGATGAAATGCCTGTCCTGCACTATCCGACATTCCACCGGATTCATCACTTCCAATATGTACGCGGCAATATCATCCTCTAGTCCCATCATCGACAGCAGCGTCACTTTCCCGGCGAAGTTCGCGATATGACGGGCAATGGCCAATGCGCCCCCGGCGTAACGCTCACTGAAATCATAGCGGACAGACATCGCGGCGTCTTTTGTGGTAAGCCCCTGCACGTTGCAAAAAACGTAGTCGTCAATGATGACATCGCCTATTACGAGGACCTTGAGTTTTTCAAAATCATCAACCATATCGCGAACCCTGTCGGCGATATCCTCGCCGTATTTTTCTTTGAGCTCGCGTGATTTCTCCGCTGCGTCCTCAGGCAACGCGCCGAAAAAATTATTCAGGAGCTTCGTCGAGCTGAAAACCTCGCCCTGAGTGAAATGTATATGTCCGCCATACTTTTCGACTATCTCGCGCTCAGGCTCGATATTCCCGGTCACGTCATTCTCGGCATCGGCGTATTCCTGCCCCTTCACGTAAATATCGGGCCGTACAGCCTTCACTACTTCATGAACTGTCACCGCCTCGCTGAGCATCACGTAATCGACGTATTCAATGCTCTCAAGGAAACTCAGCCTCTGCTTGTCATTGAAATATGGCCTGCCCGGCCCCTTGTTCACGAATCGCGACGCCGTGATTGAGACGACGAGGATATCGCCGAGGCTCTTTGCCTCCCTCAGGTGCTCGATATGACCGTAGTGCACGAGGTCAAACACGCCGTGGCAAAGCACGACGGTTTTGCGCTGTTCCCGAAATTTTTCTCGCAGCTTAGAAAAAGCGTCCCTGCTTATTATTTTTCCCATCGCGTCAATGCCTCATTTCCCCAAATATTTGAACCAGTCCTCTGTGGCATCTTTTATCGTCTCCGGCGTCCAGACCGGCGCCTTTCGCCAGTAGTCGATATTCTCAAGGATATGCCGCACGCCTTCCTCCAGCGTGACCCTCGGGTGCCAGTTCAGCATCTTGTTTATCTTCGTCGTGTCAGCCCATGTGCAGTCGGGCTCCCCCGGGCGCTTCGGGATATGCACAACTTCAGCGTCTTTCCCGCCGAGAAGCTCAACGAGCCGGTTCACCGAATATGTATGCTCGCTCCCCACGTTGAACCGCTCGCCCACGATATCCGACTTCGCCGCCGTGACAAAAGCGTCAACTATGTCCGTGACGTATGTGAAGTCCCGCGTCTGCTCCCCGGTGCCCACGACGGTGTATGGCTTGCCTGCGAGCTTTTGACCTAGGAACACGCCGAACACTGCGCCGTATGTCCCCGAGGTTCGGGAGCGCGGCCCGTATACGTTGAACAGGCAGAGCGACACCACGGGCAATTTATAAACTTTGCACCAGTGCAGCGCGAGCTCCTCGCCCAATCTTTTGGTGAGCGCATAGGGGTACTCGGGGCGAATCTCCGCATTTTCATCAGTGGGAAATTTATCCGGTATGCCGTAGCAGGACGAGGAAGCCGTGTACATGAATCGCTTCACTCCCGCCGCCTTCGCTGCCCGCAGCACTGAAAAGGTGCCGTCCACATTGGAATGGAAATAGTCCTCCGGCCGCTGTATGGATGGCACGATGTCAGCGAGCGCCGCCATATGGAACACCCAGTCGACGCCCCGGAACAGCGGCGCAATTTTCCCATGGTCGCAAATGTCAGCCTCCACGATTGAAAGGTTTTTATTCCCTTTCTGATTCTCAAGGTTTTCAAGCCTGCCCGTGCTGCAATTATCTATTACGATTACTTCATGGCCTTCTTTAAGAAGTCGGTCAACGATATGCGATCCTATGAAACCGCATCCGCCCGTGACAAGTGATTTCAATTACCATCCGCCTCCACGCTGTTCCTCGCCATCAGCTCGTCCACTGCCTGCTGGAGTATGAGCTGATGTATTGACTCTACTATGCCGTACTCGCTGCACGGCACGTATATATTTATATCGCCTGTTCGGCGAAGAGGATTGTCGCGCTCGAATCCCGATAGCGTGACGACCGTGCAGTTCTTTTCTTTTGCCAGCGTCACGGCGCGAAGTATGTTCTCAGACTTCCCGGAGCTGGATACGGCTATAAGCATGTCTCCCTCGTCCGCCGCCATCTCCACCTGCTTGCTGAAGACATTCTCGTATCCGTAGTCATTCGCGAGGCAGGTGAGCGTAGCCGGGTCGTGCATGCTGTGCGTGCGAAGGCGGCCATTTTTCAAGAAATCGGTGGTCATGTGCATTGATATCCCCGCGCTGCCCCCGTTGCCGATGCAAAAGAGTTTGTTGCTCGACGAGCGGAGGCGCAGCATCGCGCCCACAAGCGACGCCATCATTTCGCCATAGGACGCGCCTGCCCCAAAAGCATCGCACTCGACCGATGAAAGGAAATCTATAAGATTAGACAGGTATTTGTTTTTCATTGCAAATCACCGCCTGGAATGTTTCTTTTTTCTGATAAATTTGACACATGGGAATATATTTTTTATAATCATCTATGGGAAATCCCACAAAGGAGGAATTTTTATGCTCGCTATAAAAAACTACACCGCCCACCTCGATGCAAAGAAAAGGCTCACTCTCAGGGGAGCAAAATATGAATACTACGATGTCAAGGAGTATGAGAACGGGAGCATCGTCCTTGAGCCGCGTGAGCTCGTCGCGCCGATTGATATTCCATCCGACGTGCTAGATCAGATCGATCACTCAATGGAAAACTACAGGAAAGGGAAAGTGTACGGTCCGCTTGACCTGTCAGCTTTCGAAGATTAAAAATGGATTTTTCCATCAACCTTGGTATTCCCGAGATGAGAGATTTATGGCTGGATTTATCAACAAAAGCTAATTCCAACGCCTTATCCGAGCAAGAGCGAGTCCTCTATCAAAAATGGGGACAAGCAATGCGCCATCTTTCATCTAATCCAATGTATCCCGGTCTCAATTCGCATGAAATCCCGCAACTGACTAAGCGGGTTGGCAAAAAAGTCTGGCAATCTTATTTGGAAAACCGCAAAAGCGGAGCAATGCGAATGTACTGGGTTTACGGTCC
>JAFTAB010000030.1 GCA_017458745.1 Schwartzia sp. (in: firmicutes)
TCGTTGTATAATAATATTATTAGAAGGATTATTATTTTTGCTCTGCTTTGAAACAGTAGTCTTATTGCCCATTAGCATCGGATAAAATGAGACTCATTCAGTGGGAGTCTAAAACTTCCCCTTAAAAAAAGGATTTTATATTTTGGGAGGCGTGTTCAGTGAAAAGAGTTGCTTATATTTTTTTCGCGATGTTAGCTATTATAGCTATTGCTGCCGACACGGGAATGCTCTTCGCGAGCGCGGAGGCGAGAGGAGCATTCGTCAAGCTCGCCGACCGCGAGCTTAAAAGGAGAAAGAACTATCATCAATCCGATATCTATGCTCGCGCGCATAGAATCATTTACGGCGAAAACGGCAACTTTGATCCCGATGGAAGAATACGCATAGCCGTTGTAATTAATGGTGATGAAAACATCATAGTTGAAGATAGAGTAAAAAATGAAATCTATACGCAGCTCAGAAAAAAATTTCCATATAATGAATTTGCCGTTATGAAGGGAACTGATGTCAATACTAAACTTTTGCAGTGGGCTGAGGACAAAGCTGTTGCATTAGAAGAATCAATGCTCGACAGAGGTACCTATGATCAAGTATATGGCATCCAGCCGAGAGTGGATGCTGACGGAATGCCAAGAGCAATACAGCCTTCATCCGATGTCCCCGACACCAAAAAATATCATCAGAGAGTAAATCAGCCTCTGGGTATATCAAATCTCCATCGCAGGGATTATGTAAGGGCAGGGCGCGAATGTGGATACGATTACATATTCCTTGCAACTTTCAGCAATGGCTTGACACGCGAGGAAGGTCATCAATGGGTAGTTTTTGAGCAGGACACCCGCAAGCATGACGTGTGGCTGAGAATGCGTTTTGTTGATATGGAAAGCGGCGATTATCTCTATCGCAACGATATTGTCATGCAAGGGGAAACCGCCGGCAAAGGAAAAGTATTGATAGATCCATTTAATTTGGTGCCTTTTTGGTACGGCTCAGGACATTCCCGCGCACAAAAGATGGCAGTCGGAAAGGCATTGGAAGAAGCTCTCAAAGACATTGAAGTTGTTTTGCCATGATAGAATTAAAAAGGGGAGCGTAAAAATCGCTCCCTTTTATTTTCAAATTGAAACAACAGCCTGCCCGTAGTAAAATATAAAAAAACATACACAAGGAGGCGCAAACCCTATGAAAATTAAAAAAATTGCCATCCCGCTTATATTTTCAGCCGCGATTTTCTTTCCCTTTGGAAATTCCTCTGCTTATAGCGACGATTGCGATAAAGAGATACCCAAAGAGACCGATTGCTATAACGAATATGCTCGCCCCTCCGATACTTCGTCCACCGGCTACCCAATGACAGCTCAGGAGATTGAGGAGCTTCCCGCGGACACATGGTTCTCCGTGCCGGGCGAGGAGGTCAACTACAATGACGGCTATGAGACCGAGGAAGAGCGCAAGGCCCGCGAACAGGAAGAGAAGCGCCTCAGACAAGAAAAGCACAAATGGAAAGAGCTTTTCCGCGACGACACCTATATCTATTCATACGACAAAGAAAACACAAAGTGGGTAGCTATCCCTTACCAAAATAAAAAGATGATTGACATTTGGGTCAGGCTTATGCCCATCAATGAGCCTGACGGCAATCACTATTTCCTTGAGCGCTACTATATACGCCGCGACAAGAGACAAATCATGTTCCTGTGCGAGCTTGAGGTCACGGGTCGCCCTAATAACGATATTTTCGCGGGGAAATACCAATCCGATAAGTGGGAACCCCTCGTGCCGAACAGCATTGAGGACAGGATTTACCACTGCATGTTGGACGAGCTGAATACCATAGAGGGACGCACAAAAGAGGGACACGTCACCGATTTTTTGGAGGACGTTTTCAGAATCTCAATATAATTCCCATTTTATCCACAGAATTATACACAAAACGCTCGTTTTGTGTATAATTTCCCGCGATATGGAGCTTTTGGGTGTAGTCCCTGATGCGCCGGATGGCTTCGTCCAGTTTCTCGATGCGTTTCTGCAGGGCGGTCTTGCGTTTCCCGCTCCCGTGCACGAAGGCTGTGCCGCTGCTTTTTTGGTATGCCTTCATCCTGCGGCGGAGACGCTTCTAGTGGCGCAGCCTGATACCTTCCGTGAACGCCAGCCGAAATCGCCGCAATAAATCTCCCCAACAAAATGCCCCCGCAAGAAACATTTCGTTCCTTGCGGGGGCATTTCCATTGTGTTTCCTTACAAAAAAGCGCCGTTGCAGACTGGGATTACTTGCCCCCTTGACGTGCTTTCCCATGTCTGACGCTAAAAACAGGCAGGCGTTGGCTTGGTCCATGGGGTCGCATTCCGGGCTGAGGAAATTGACGAAGTCTTGCTGTATTCCAGCATTTTCGCGCCGCCGGACTGCTCCCCGGCTTTGTTGGCGAGACCGTCGGGGAGAACATCGTCGTACGCTTCGTCCACGACGACCGGATGTATTTGAACAAAATCTTATCCATCGTCAATGACAGGCCGCTTTCGGTGGTGACGAGGAACTTTTTGAAATATTACAGCGAACGGGCATAAAATGAGACTTGTTCAGTGGGAGTTATATACTCCCTACGATGGACGCTTTCGCGTCCCCATGCATACAGGAGCCTCTAATTCGCTTTGCTCATAAGAGGCTCCAATAACTGAATCTAGTCGAATTTACCCATTGCCTTATGGGCGCTTATCTCCCGCTTTAGAAGCGGGAGTATTAGCGCCCGTTAGCATCGGATAAAAAAAAACGGCGACCGCAGTTTTTTGCGATTGCCGTTCTTGTTTTTATAAACACGATTCCCCTGCCGCGTTCTCCTTTCAATTTTCATAGGATCGGAAAGGCTTGTCCTTCTCCGGGTAAGTGTGGGGCTTGATGTAGAGGTCCATCTCGTTGCGCTCGTGCTCCAGCTCGATATAGAGGGCGATCATCATCAGCACGACGGCGACGGAGAAAGGCAACGCCACGATGATCAGCACGTTTTGCAGCGCATCGAGACCGCCCGCCGCGAGGAGCGACCCCGCCAAGACCGACAGCAATACGCCCCAAATGAGCTTCGTGCGGTTCGTCGGGTGAAGCGCGCCATGCTCCGAAAGCATCGCCAGCACAAATACCGCCGAGTCTGCCGAGGTGATGAAAAACGAGAAAATCAGGAACACCGCAAGTATGGACAAGAAAAAGCCGAATGGGCAATGCGCCAGCGCGCCGAACAGCACGTTTTCCGTGTCCAAATCAATCAATTCGATGCCCGTAGTCTGCAAATGGATGGACAACGTGCCGAAGGCCGAGAACCAAAGCATGGTGAGCAGCGTTGGCACAAGCATCACATGGACGAGGAATTCCCGGATCGTGCGCCCCTTCGATATGCGGGCGATGAAAATGCCGACGAAGGGCGTCCAAGATAGCCACCAAGCCCAGTAAAAAATCGTCCATTGCTGGATCCATAGGTTGCGTGCCGCGTCATATGCCGCCGTCCGAAAGCTCATGCGGAAGAATCCTTGGATATAGCTGCCGATTGAGTCAACGAAATTGTTGAGAATCAGCACCGTGGGACCCGCGCAGATGACACAGACCAAAAGCACGAGTGCCAAGATGACGTTCAAGTTGGACAGGAGCTTCACGCCCCGGCTCACCCCTGACATGGCCGAGAGTAGGAAGAGCACCGTCGTCACGGCGATAATCAGCATCTGCACCGTTTGCGACTCCGGGGCTTGCAAAAGGAAATGGAGCCCGCTGTTGATCTGGATTGCGCCGTAGCCCAGCGACGTGGCGACGCCGACGACCGTGGCGAAAATCGTCGCGCTATCCACCAGCGTCCCGATGAAGCCTTCCGCGCGCTTGCCCAAAAGCGGCTTCAGCGTCACTGAAAGGAGGATGGACTCTTTCTTGCGGAACTGGAAGTAGGCGATGGCCAGCGCCACCAACCCGTAGGCCGCCCAAGCATGGATGCCCCAGTGGAAAAAGGTGTATTTCAGCGCGTCCTCCAATGCCTGCCGCGAGCCGACCTCCGACGCGGGCGCGGACACCGCGAAGTGCGACAGCGGCTCCGCCGCGCCATAGAACACCAAGCCGATGCCCATGCCCGCCGAAAACAGCATGGCGAGCCAGGAAAATTTCGAATGCTCCGGCTCGGAATGGGGATCCCCTAGCCGGATCTGCCCCGCCGGGGTCACGATGAAAAACACGCAAAAACAGACCATAGCCGCCAAAAGCAGCAGGTAATACCAGCCGAAATCCCGGCTGATGACTTGCCGCAAAGGTTATGTATCAATACATCAACAATGTGCGGCATGAAAAATGTTGATGTATTCAGATATAATTGTAGTTTATATAGTATAGAGTGATTAAGTGTGTTACAATAAATGCAAAGAAAATATAAATTTCCTATTGTAACGAAGAACAATAGGAAATTTATAAAAATACCAAAATCAATATTTCTTTATAGCTTCTATCAATGAATTAGATTGCCAGTTTACCATTTCCGTTGCATTGTCTTGAATTTTTTTAGGAATTTTCTCATTACCCCAAGGCTTTAAACCTATAATAGTTTTTCCCATACGAATAGCTTCGTCTATCTCATAATCCATCCAACTACTATAGTTAAAATACATACCGGAAATGATAATTACAATATTTGAAGGAGAAATCTGCTTTGTCAACATTTCTTTCAATTTTTTTGTATTATTAGCATCAAGGTTAGTTGTAAAATGAAATCGGACACATAAAAAAGACAAGCAGGAAAACTTGTAGTAAGATGAATCTGCCCAACATCTACTGAAAGGAGCTTCCTGCATGTCTCAAAAACATTCTACCACAAATAAGCGTTCATTCCAA
>JAFTAB010000031.1 GCA_017458745.1 Schwartzia sp. (in: firmicutes)
CCCGTTCTTCTTGGTAACAAGCGCGTTGATGTTCCTTCTGGCCGTGACGTTCACAGGCAGCGGCATTGAGGAGCTGCAGGAGGGCGAGGTCATTTCAATGACGCGCATTGAGGGCTTCCCGACCATCGACGTCCTCGGCATTTACCCAACATATGAGACCCTGATTCCGCAGCTGATTTTGATTGCGATTGCGGTCATCATGGTTTTATATAAAAAAAGACAATCGGCAGGGGGATCCGTTGTCTGAAAAATTTATTTATAATTATTTTAGGAGGGTATTGTTATGAAGTTTTCTGGTTTGAAAAAGGCATTGGCGGTCGGCATATGCGCCGCGTCGCTGATGGGATTCGGCGGCACGGCCTCGGCGGAGTTCCAGGAGTTCCCGATTGGCGACACGATTCTTGACAAGAAGAACCATTTCGAGTGCGCGCTGGTTTATTTCCAGCCGGTTGAGATGCTGCCCGCTGGCATGATGCTTGCGCCGGACAAGGCGGATATTCATATCGAGACGGACATCCACGCCACCGAGGGCAACGACACGGGCTTCGGAGTCGGCGAATGGATTCCGTATCTGACAGTGCATTATACGTTCACGAAGCGCGAGACGGGCGAGAAGCTTGAGGGCGTATTCATGCCGATGAATGCCGACGATGGCCCGCACTACGGCGCGAATGTCAAGATGCTCGGCGCGGGCACCTATGACTGCGATTTTTACATTGACAGCCCGACGCGGCAGAATTATGGCCTGCACGTGGACAAGGATACGGGCGTGCCGGGTCGCTTCTGGGAGGAGCCGGTTCACATGCATTGGGTATTTGAGTACGTCCCGCGCAAGTGGTGATTCCTGTCGGCTCTTTGACCGTCACGCAATTTTAGATGACACCCGACGCGGTGAATTGCTGCGCCGTCGCGCTGTCTGCTTTGCCTGATGAAAAAATCCCTCGGCAGGAGTGGATTCCTGCAACGATTCTTTGGAAATGGTGGGGTGTTCGCGCACTCCACTATTTTTCAATGGACAAGAAAGGAAGGGGCAAGAGATGCTCCAACTGTTTTTGCAATCTTTCATTCCCGCGATGGAGGAGGGCGTCATGTTGACGGTCCCTCTCGGCATTTTGCTGGCGATTCTCGATTGCTTTCCCAAGCAGCAGTTTCGCGGGACGTTTTGGCGCGCGCTGAAATGGGGCGTGCTCGTTTCGCTGTTTTTTACGGCGGTCAAGACGGGCACGCGGCAGGCGGTGAGCCGTGAAGGCTTCGAGGCGTTCGCGATTTTTGTTTCCTTGGTCTGTGCGGTGATATTGCTGGGCGTGCTGCCGTCCTACGCCGGAGATGAAAAGCGGGCGAAGGTGATCCGCATCGCGTCGGCCATGTTGGTGGTAGGGTTCTTCTGCTATCACGGCATGGAAATTTGGTTGATGCCTGTGAGCATCGCTGTTGCCGCGACGGGAGAGTTTTTTACGCTGGAATTTCTCGTGAAGTCCCTCGGCTTCGGAGGAGGGATTTTCATCGGCATGCTTTCCGGCTATCTTGTCTATAAGGCTTCGGCGGCGCTCAATTATAAACGCCTGATGTTCGTTTACGCGGTGCAGGCGGTGGCCTGCATCATCCAGCAGGGGATTTACCTCGTGCAGGTGCTTATGATTCGCCGCATCGTCGGCGGAGCGGCACTGATGAAATTCATGGGGCCTCTCATCGACAATCAGAGGCTCGTGATTTTCGTCGTGTTTCTCGTGACGCTTCTCGTGCCGATTACGCTTTACTCTCAGCCGAAGCCGGAGAAGCCGGAGGGGGCGAATCCCGCCGAGTACCGGAAAATTCTCGCAGCCGCAAAGCATAAGCTGCGCTGGGGCGCGGGCGTTATAGCCTCACTTGTTGTCATGGTTTTCATGTCCAGTGTCGGCTATAGCTTCGCCACGAAGGAGGCGGAGCTTGTGCCCGCGGTTCCGGTTTCGGCGGAGAGCGGCTTTGTCTCTGTGCCAATCACGGACGTGCAGGACGGTCATTTGCACCGCTATTCGTATCGCACGAAAAACGGCACGACGGTGCGCTTCATTATTATTCGCAAGGGCGGCAACGCTTACGGAGTCGGGCTTGATGCCTGTGAAATCTGCGGGCCGACGGGCTATATTGAGCGGGATGACCAAGTGGTTTGCAAGCTCTGTGATGTCGTCATGAACAAAGCGACTATCGGGATGCCCGGCGGATGCAATCCCATTCCGCTGGAATACAAGGTCGAAGGCGGCAATATTCGCATTTCGGAGGAAAATCTCGAAAAGGCGAAGAAGCATTTTAGATAGGAGGCGCGAAATGTTCTGGCAAATGGTGAAGGGCGCACTCGTTCGGCAGAAGGGGAGGTTCCTTTTGATTGCGCTGACAGTCGCGCTCGGCGTTTCGCTGGCCACTGCGATGCTGGACGTGGCTTTTGACGTCGGCTCGAAAGTCAACCAAGAGCTGAAAGCCTACGGCGCGAACATCACGGTGACGCCGCGCGGGCAGAAGGTGCTGAAGGATGTCTACGGCGTGGAGAGCGCCATCGGGCACAAGGAATATCTGAAAGAGAACGAGCTTGGCAATATCAAGACTATTTTTTGGACAAACAACATCGTTGCCTTTGCCCCTTTCCTCGAAAGCGAATGGAGCGGCGCGGATGGCGCGAAGATTCCCGTGACGGGGACATGGTTTCAGAAGAGCCTGAAGCTCCCCACCGATGAAATCATCACCACGGGCGCACGGGAAATGCGGTCATGGTGGCACGTCGATGGCGCGTGGCCTGACGACGGGAACGAGAAAAATGTGCTGGTGGGGGCAAAGCTCGCCGCGGCAATGGGCTGCAAAGCCGGGGAGACAATCGCAGTCCAATCGAAAGATGGGGCGAGTGAGTCGCTCACCGTCTCCGGCATCGTCTCGGGCGGAGGCGCGGAGGAGGAGCGGATTATCGCGCCGCTGTCCCTCGTGCAGCGGCTCGACGGCCTTGCGGGAAAAGTGGAGAGCGTGGAGGTCAGCGCGGTCACGACGCCGGAAAACGAGCTGGCGCGCAAGGCCGCCGCGAACCCGAAAGCACTCTCCCAGCGTGAATACGATATTTGGTACTGCACGGCCTATGTAGGCTCAATCGCGTACCAAATCGAGGAAGTCATTTCCGACTCCGTCGCGCATCCCGTGCGGCAGATTGCCGAGTCGGAGGGAAAAATTCTGGACAAGACGGAGCTGTTGATGCTTCTGATTACCGTTTTGAGTCTCCTTTCCTCAGCGTTGGGCGTGTCGAACCTGGTCAGCGCGAACGTGATGGAGCGGAGCCGCGAGCTGGGGCTCTTGAAGGCGCTCGGCGCATCGAATCTTGCTGTGGTTCTCTTGGTGCTGGCGGAGATTTTCACGGCGGGCATTTTGGGCGGCGTGCTTGGCTATTTCGTCGGCATCGGCTTCGCGCAGATTATCGGGGAAACGGTTTTCGGCTCGGGCATCGCGGTGAACGCGTATGTGGTGCCGATTGTCGCCGTGCTGATGACGGCGGTGCTGCTCGTGGGCAGCGTTCCCGCCGTGCGGATTCTATTATCGCTCCAGCCGGCGGAAGTCCTTCATGGCAGGTGATTGACAATGTGGACGAAATACAAGATGTTTTTTACGATGGTATTTTATTCCATGCTTCGGCGAAAGACGCGGCTTTTCATAACGCTCCTCGCCGTGGCGGTGGGGGCGACCATCATCTCTGGCATGGTGACGGTGTATCACGAAGTCCCCGCGCAGATGGGGCGCGCGTTCCGCGCTTACGGCGCGAATCTTCTCGTGCTGCCGTCGGGGGAGCGCACCGAGGTGTCGGACGCGCGGCTCGCGGACATACGAAAGTCGCTTTCGGATTATGAGATTGTCGGCGTCGCGCCTTTTCTCTATGACACGATGGCGGTGAACAAGCAATCGGTCATTGTCGGCGGAACTGACTTCGCGGAGCTCTCCAAGGTCAGCCCGTATTGGCAAATTGACGGCGATTATCCCCGCGAGGGCGAAAAGGAAATAATGCTCGGCGCGGAGTTTGCCCAAAGGCTGGGCGTGAAAAAGGGCGCGACGGTCACCGTGAGCGCGGGCGAAGGAAAAGCGGTGCTGAACTACACCGTGTCGGGTATCGTCCGCACGGGAGGCAAGGAGGAGCAGCTCGCCTATGTGTCGCTCGCCAATTTGCAACGCATGACGGAGCGTCAGGGTGCGCTTTCGCTCGCGCAGGTCAGCGTCGTGGCGGACGGCGGGAGACTGGAAGAGGCAGTCGCGAAGGTCGCGGCGGGTACGGCGGATGTCACGCCGCAGCTAGTGAAGCAGATCGCCCATTCCGAGGGAACAGTGCTCGGGAAGCTGCAAGCCCTTGTGCTGCTCGTCACCATCGTCGTCTTGGTGCTGACGCTGATTTGCGTGACTACGACGATGATGGCGGTGGTCACGGAGCGGCGCAAGGAGATCGGGCTGAAAAAAGCCCTCGGCGCGGACAACCGCGACATCGTGCTGGAGTTTCTCGGCAATGGCTGCCTCTTGGGCGCGTTCGGCGGCATTGTCGGCACGGGGCTGGGTTACCTTTTCGCCCAAAGCGTTAGCCTCCACGTCTTCGGACGCGGCATCGAGTTTTCCCCCGTCATCGCGGTCTTTTCCCTCGTGCTGTCCGTCGTGGTCACGGGGCTTGCGAGCCTCGTTCCGGTGCGAATCGCCACGAGCGTTGATCCGGCGATTGTGCTCCGCGGAGAGTGAAGAAATATGTATTTTGTGATAAAATAAAGGAGTGCTTTTGATGAGCCTGCTTGAATTAAAGGACGTTTCGATGGAATACAACGGCAAGGTGCTGGCGCTCGCGCATATCAATCTTTCCGTCGAGCGCGGCGACTGGATGGCCATAATGGGGCCGTCCGGCTCAGGCAAGACAACATTGATGAACATCATCGGGTGCATGGACACGGCGACCGGCGGCAGCGTCATACTCGACGGCGTTGACATCACCCACGCCAGCCGCCCGGAGCTGACGAGGATAAGGCGCGACAAAATCGGCATGGTGTTCCAGCAGTTCCACTTGATTCCGTATCTGACGGCGGCGGAGAATGTCATGGTCGCGCAGTATTACCACAGTATGCCCGACCGTGATGAGGCAATCGCGGCATTGGCTCGCGTCGGAGTCGCGGAGCGGGCGGATCATTTGCCAAGCCAGCTTTCCGGCGGCGAGCAGCAGCGCGTTTGCATCGCCCGCGCGCTCATAAATTACCCGGTGCTGATTCTTGCCGACGAGCCAACGGGCAATCTCGACGAGGCGAACCAAAATCTGGTGATGCAGATTTTCCGTGAGCTGCACGAGGAGGGGCACACTATACTGACCGTCACGCATTCGCCGGAAGTCGGCGCGGCGGCGGAGCATTGTGTAATCATCGAGCACGGTCATATGCGGGAGCAATAAAAGGGGGCGTTAGACTATGAAAAAAATCTTGGCTGCGGCAATGGCGGCTTGCGCGCTTTTTTCGGCCGGCTGCGGGGGCGACAATACCGCGCCGAAGCAGGAGCAAAAGAAGGCGGAGGCACCGGCGAACGATCTTGCGGCGGCGAAGGACGGGACCTACACGGCGGAGAGCCGCGCCGACGAATGGGGCAAAGGCCGGCTGACCATCGTCATAAAGGATCACAAAATCACGGCGGCGGAGTTCCTCGGCGTGAAGCCCGACGGAAAAATCAAGGATGAGACTTACGGCACCTCGGACGGGGAAATCAAAAACGAGGGCAAGTACAAAACAGCCCAGGACGCGCTGAAGGCTCATGAGAAATTCGCGGCGCAGCTCGTGGAGCGTCAGAAGGTTTCCGATGTGGACGCCATTGCCGGGGCGACGGTTTCTTACAATCAATTTGTCGAGGCGGCGCAAAATGCCATTGAGCAATCGAAAAAGTAAAATCGCGTCTTTCCTTCTTTTGGCGGCGTTGGCGCTCCTCGCGCTGATGCCGCTTTTTTTCGCGGGCGGGGCGGAGGGAAAAAATCTGGAGGCCGTCGTGACCGTGGACGGGGAAATCATTCGGCGTGTGCCGCTCGCGCGGGAAAGTGACGAGATTTTCACCGTCGCCACGCCTCACGGCGAAAACCGCATCGCTGTCAGCGGCGGCAGGATTCGCGTCGAGGACGCGGATTGCCCCGCGAAAATCTGCGTCAAAAGCGGCGCGATTTCCGAGATAGGCGAAGTGATTGCCTGCCTGCCGCACAAGCTGCTCATTGAAATAAGGGAAATAAAATGAACAATACGCGAAAACTAATTTTCATGGGGCTGCTTGTCGCGGCGGCGTTGGCACTGTCTTTCGTCGAGTCGTTTTTGCCGTCGCCGTTTCTTCCCGGCGCGAAGCTCGGCCTCGCAAACGCCGTCACCGTCTTTTCGCTTTATGCGCTCCCATCCGCTAGAGACGCGTCACTCGTCGTTTTCGCCCGCGTGATTCTCGGCGGCATATTTGCGGGCGGCTCGTCGATTTTTTACAGCGCGGCGGGGGCGGCACTTTCATTTTCCGTGATGACGTTGCTGAAAAGGACGGGAGCCTTTGGGATAATCGCGGTCAGCGCGGCGGGCGGCTTTTTTCACAACCTCGGGCAACTTTTTGTTGCGATGGTTCTCTTTTCCTCCTCGTC
>JAFTAB010000187.1 GCA_017458745.1 Schwartzia sp. (in: firmicutes)
CAAACAGGACGGCATAGACTACTATCGCACCGATGTGAATGGAGCGATTACCATCGAGACTGATGGAAAGACGTATACCATAAAGGCGGAGCGCTGCGAGAACAACAGCGACAAGAATAATTGATTGCAAAAATGTGATTATGGTAACCGGCACAATGATTTTTTGAATAAAAAACGGCGCCGCATATGGCGGAATGGGCAGTGCCGTTGATAAGTTATCATAGTGTCGGCATAATGGTGAAAGGAGCTTATATGACACAAGCCGTGATTGACAGGTTCGAGGGGAAGAAAGCCGTCCTTCTTGTCTGCGATGACGAGCAGAAGGTGATATTCCCTCGTTCCGAGCTGCCAAATGAATTATCAGAAGGCGACTATATCAAAATTGAGATTTCATACGATGAGGAAGCGACGAGGGAAGCTGTCAGAGAGGGAGCCGGGCTTCTCCGGGAATTGCAGGGGAGGAACAAATGAGAAAAGGTTGTTTTAGGTTGTTGCTCGCCTTCGCTGTGTTGCTGTCTTTCGCTTTTGCCGTATCGCCTGTTTGCATGGCGCGGGGCACGGCAAAGATTATATCGTTTGATACTAGCAGACAGGCTGACGGGGGTGTTCCGCTTTTTCGCATTGAGCTTGGCCTTAATAAGCCTATCGAGGAAAATGATATTTCGGTTGAAGGCGGAGGGGTTCTGCGGCCGAAGCGTCTGAAAATCGTGATGAAGGATGTCAAGCGTGACAGTGATGATGTTGAGGAAGGATATTCGTTTGACAAAAATGCAAAGTCGTTTGCACGCGGCGCGAGCTTTCTGGCAAAAGACTCAAAAGAATTGCAGCTTACAGTGGCGATGACGGCCCTCGCCGAGGAGGGAAATTACCGCGTATACACCATGCCGAAGGATAAAAAAAATAAAAAGCCGTTTCGCATTGTCATAGATATTTACGATGGCGAAACAAATGCGAAGGGCAAAGTCGATGGCGTGGGCGGGCGCACTATCGTGATTGACCCGGGGCATGGCGGCACCGATACCGGCGCGCGCGGCTATCGCGGCAGCCTCGAAAAAGACATAACATTAAAGGTATCGAAAAATGTCGAGAAAATTTTGAAAGCGTCGGGAGCGATCGTGGTGATGACACGCGATGACGACCGTGATGTGTACGGCCCTTCTGCCACGGACGCGCAGGAGCTTCAGGCGCGCGTGGACTATGGGGATTTCACGCCGGGCACCGATATTTTTGTGAGCATTCATTGCAATGCGTTTTATACGCCGGAGTCAAACGGCACCGGGACATATTATTACTATAAGACGGAGCTGGATGAGCAACTGGCGCAGGCGATTCAGGACGGAATGGTAGACAGGGGCGGCAGACGCGACAGGGGAATACATGAGGCAAGGTTTTATGTATGCCGCAACTCAAGTATGCCGGCGGCTCTTTGCGAGCTGGCTTTCATCACCAATCCGGATGAGGAACTGCTGCTTTCAGATGAGGATTTTCAATTCGAGATGGCCATGGGGATATGCGAGGGAATATCGAATTTCTTCAAGGCCACGGGATATTGAGAGGCGATAATCAAAATGAAAAAATATAGCAGAGCTGTATATGCTCTTTTAATTGTTTTTCTGCTTGCCGTGACCTTGGGGTGCACTGACGGGGAGAATGGAAAAGGGAATGGCTCTCCCTCGGGAAAGAATGGTGCGGGCATCACGCAGCAAACAGAAAATGGAAATAAAAATGATGATAAAACGAAGAACGGCAATAATAATAATCAAATCGAAGTGACGCTTTTCTTTCCCGATAAAGATGGCATCAAGCTGAAACCGGTCAACGCGACTGTAAGCGAAAAAGACAAATATGATGAAGCTGTCAAGGCGCTCATAAAAGGGACCGACGATAAAAAGCTCACTTCCATATTTCCCAAAAATGCGAAAGTGAAAAAAGTCAGAGTTGATGACGGAATTGCTGTTGTGGATTTTGAGCCGGGCTCTTTTGACGGATTTGTTGGCGGCTCCACGGGAGAGGAGATGCTGGTCGGATCGCTTGCCAACACTCTCACTGAATTTCCCGAGATAAAGAAAGTTCAAATATTAGTGGACGGAAAAAAGATTGAGACAATATCGGGGCATATCGACACGAGAGCGCCGTTTGAACGCATGAAGGATTTATTGTAAAATATGTTATGATGATATAAAATGAGATGTATCCGGTGGGAATCTGAAACTCGCACCGAATGCGTCTCATTTTTTTTCGAGGGAAAATGGAACTTGATGTGTTATAGCCCCCTAAAATTCCTCGCTATGGTATTAGAAAAATGTTCAAAAGGTGGTATTTATATGATGGCTATGAATGCGGAAGCGATAAACGCCCTGCCGGCCGAAGTCTTCTCCGACATACTGAAAAAAGAAGCGCTTGCGGTTCTCGGGAGCGGCTACGTTGTCGTTCCAATTGAGAAGTATTACAAAATGCTTGAAGACTATGAGGATGCAGAACTGGAACGGGAAGCAAAACGGAGACTGCAAGAGCCGGAGGGTAGGACGTATACTCAAAAGGAAATGCTTGACATGTACGGCATAAAACAGGAAGAACTTGATGCTATGCCAGAGGTAGAGCTGGAATGAGTGCATGGGAAATACGTTATACAGAGAAAGCGCGAAAGGATTTTGACGGCTTTGATACAAGCAATAAGAGACAATAGCCAAGGCATTGGAAAGAGTGAGCAAGAACCCGCTTCCACGCCATGAAGGAGGTTATGGTGTGGAGTTGCGTGACAAACTTTCAGACTGTCTCAAAATCAAGCTAAAGGCAGCAGGTATTCGTATAATCTACAAATTGGAACGCACAGAGGAAACCATGCTGGTTATCGTCATAGGATTAAGAGCCGACAATGAGGCATATAGGACAGCGGAAAAGAGACTGGGGAGATGGTGAAATAAATTTTGATTTAGTTTTCGTTATAGCCCCCTAAAATTCCTCGCTATGGTATAATAAGCGACCTAGAGAATTATTATAATTTGGTGTTATAGCCCCCTAAAATTCCTCGCTATGGTATAATCAAAGATGAACTGAATGAGATACTAATAAAGTTATAGCCCCCTAAAATTCCTCGCTATGGTATAATGCCATGTCCTGCAAGTCGTAGAAATTATTGGTTATAGCCCCCTAAAATTCCTCGCTATGGTATAATCGTAGCAGATGACAGGCTTGTTGACATTAGGTTATAGCCCCCTAAAATTCCTCGCTATGGTATAATGCTTTGCTTATGTATCCCTGCGATAGCTTGAATCGCAGGGCTTTTTTTGCAAAAAAATCACCATTAAAAAAGGGTGATTGCAAAAAACTTTTCTTTTTTTTCATTTTTTATAGCAGGTGAGCCACATAAAATTTTCATGCTCGCAAATTGTTTTTCTGTGACGATGAGTGCCCGCACCGAGCCGCTGTGCGGCACAGCCCTTTCCAGTTTAGCGATTGAAAGATTTCCTTTTTTCTTTTGCGGCGGAATGATGTGCGCCCAAAACATCAATCTCATATTTTTCTATTTTTGCAAGTGTTTTTATGCCTAAGCCGCCAATTTCGTAAACATTCTGATTGTCTATGACTTTGATCGCGCCGCTATGGATATTGGCGCCTTGATAATAGAGCAATGCCCCCTTTGCCTCGTAGGTGGACGGTCGCTTGCTGTTCTTGTTTATAAGTGACATTTTCAATGATTTCATATGCTCCACGTATATGAGATCGTTCTGATAAAGCGAGAAGATAAAATCCTCGTCGCTCATTTCCGGCCATTGGTCATACGGCTTATTTGCCACGCAAGCGCGACGCGGCAATTCGCTTTTCACGCAGTCGGAGGCGTAAATCGGGATAAAGTAATAACCTTTTGTGATGTCGCCGCGCTTTTCTTTGACATGGAATACGTCTATGCGTATGCTTTCGCCGTTCCCCGCGACGCTTTTCCCCTGATTCAGGGGGACATTGAGCGTGCTTTTTTCTGCAATTTTTACGGTCTTTACGAGTGGGCCTTTGGTGCCGTCAGCTTTTGGTTTGTAGAAGTCGTCTTTGAAGGCCTTTTTGCCATCTCCGTTGTATTCCTTGAGTCTCGCCAGCAGGGCATCATAAAGGAGCTTGTCGCTGCTTGGGTTATAGTAGTCCTTGATATTAGTCGGTGTCAGCAAGGTCAATCTTTTTCTGTGCACGACGATGCCATCACCTATCATGCGCGGGCTCAACAGGGTATCTTTATGCGCGGCTCCGCTTATCTTGTGGCGCGAGGCGCGTGAGACGAATGGCGGCTGAATCTCCATGATTTCCTCCGCCGCGTAGGCAGGCAGATGAAGCATGTCAAGATTGACTTGGGGATTGTCGCTGAGGCGCGCGTCCAGCTCATCCGTGAAGCGGGGCCACGGCTCTTCGATGCGGCTGCGTTCGCTGTTTAGCTCATGGCGTTTGGCGGCATTCGATATTTGATTTATCATTGCAAATGATGTGCAGGCTATGACGACGGCATCCTGCGCATGATGGAGGTCACCGTTTTCCCTTATTTTTTGCAGTCCCAGCCGCTTGCGAAGATATGCCGTGATTGCTCCGTTGACCGGAACGACATGGCGTTTCCCCTTTGGCGCGGCGAATATGAGATGACGCTCTATGAATCGAGGCAGGAGGCTGTTGATTGTCTGAGTGTCTTTCAGATGGCGGTCTTTCCATGCGTTTTCCGCGTCGCCGTCGAAGTGCTCGGTCATCAGTATGCGCCTTTTTCGCTGGCTTTTCGCATGCGCGGCGCGGACAAGGAAGTCATTCAGCTCCTTTTCTGTCTTGTCCTCATGGAAATATTCCATCGCCGTGCGGTCACGCTTTTTTCTGTTTTCTCCCGTCAGCACCAGCACTTTATTTGCATAGCTGTCATCAAATGAGCGGCTGTAGGGCAGGACATGGTCTACCTCGGTGGCATCGGACAGCACTTGATCGGCGGTCAGTCCCGCGCCCGAGTACATGCAACGTTCGCCCTGCTCCTCGTAGAGTTTCCACTTGACTATGTCTTGGCCAGTCGGATGCAGCACGCCGTGGGATTTTATTTTTTCCACTATCCTGTCGTTCAGCGCTTTGTTCTCGTTCATGCTGTCGGTCATCTCCCTGCGCTCGCTGAAGCTCCGGGGAAGCTCATGGGCAAGCTCGATGTGTATCTCGAATGGGGAGCCATATCTGCGAATGATGGCGTTGATGACTTTTATGGTCTGCCTGACGGCGCGGCGCACCACGGGATTTGTGATGTCATCCAGCTCGTCGGAGGTCTTTGGCAGATAAAGACCGGTATCGGGAGCCGGCGGAGCGTAGCCGGCCATGGAACATGCATCCGAGTATGCAGAGCCTTGTCTCAGATAGGGAATCAGCTTCCTTGTTGCCTTGATGGATATGTGTCCGAATTTAGAAAATGTTCCGAGATTTTCTGTCAGGCAGTTTATGTCGGAATCGGTTAGGGCACTGTTTTTGCTGAGATAACGGCGAATGTTGTCATCGCTTTTGAATGCGGTGAATGCGTAGGCGATGGCATCAAGCGCGTCTATTCTTTCCTGCTCGGTCGGCAAGAAATTTTTTATGTGATTTTTTTCGATGTGGTCGAAAGCCTTGCGAATTTCGTGATATGGTGCCATGAGATTTATTTTCGTTTTAGCTTCTGTTTTATTATAAGGCTCTGATTTTTTGTCATTGGGATTTTCTCTGTAGGGTAGACCCTTGAACCGAAATTTTTCATCGAGATTCAAAATTTTTCGTATTTTCTCATAGGTGAGAGTCGGTGATTCAAATGCGGAGCTGATGATGGCATCTCGTTCGCTTTGATCCAATGGGATTTTTTCGATACCTCCGTCATCCAGTCTGTGAAGGAGGCGTATGTGGTTGATTGCCTGCAGGAGGCTGAATAGCATAAATGAATAGCTGGCTTTAGGTGCTCGCTTTTCGCCCTGCTCCAGCGAGCAGTTGCCAATCATTTTTTCGATTGGTGAAAGAAAATCGTCATTTTCGCTGTGATGGCCGCCGGTGCTGCCGGAAAATCCCGGCCCCTCGTCGAAGCCGCGCTGTGATGAAAAAACGGAGATATACGTATCTTCGAATGACTCGGAGGCGTGAGCATTGCCAAGTTTGCGCTGCGCGGCAAATAGCTGATGGATCTCGTCGATGAGGTCATCGCGTTTCATGGTTGCGGTGTATGTGCCGGCTCGATTGCGTTTGTTGCCATGGAAATGCTCGTCCTTGAAAAGCATTTCTCCGGCTGTTCGATAGTCTTTTAGGAGCTTTGCGTTTTCTTTTATGGCATCGAGCACCTGCCCTGTCTCTTTATCAGTGGCGTCGCTTTTGCGGTTGGATTTGAATCCTCGATGCTTTGCAAAAAATAAAAGCACGCGCGCCCACTCGTCTTCATTCAATAGAATATCAAGCCCTGAGGCGCGAAGATGATATATATCCATTGGCTTGTTGAAAAGCGTGGCAAGCGACTGCTTGTCGATTACTCCCTCTCTCATGAGCAGACTGCGAGCGCGCTCTATGCGGTGGCGACGACGACGCAGACGGCGACGGGCGCCTCTAGCCTCGCGGCGAGGGGCGGCCAATGAAGCACCTGTTTTTGGTTGCTCGGCTGCCGAAAAAATTCGAGATCCCAAATCAATTATGCGGAAAGGTTTCTTATCTGCATCTAAGGAAAGAACTGCCCATCCGACGGAAGCGATACCAATGTCTAATCCCATGACGTAATCCATAGTTTTACCTCCCAATAATAAAATTTTATCAGCAGCGAAGCTCACCGGATTGGCGGAAAAACAGCCGTCAAGGCGGTGTCAGGCACTTGTGAAAACAGGCTCTAAAAAAGATAACGGCCTACCATGACGGTAGGCCGTTAGAGCTTTGCGGCACTGGCTCTACGGCCAGGCCTTATTATAGCGACCTAAATATCCCTCGCTATGGCATAATAAATCGCTAAATTTAATATATAAAATTTTCATTAGAATGTCAAGCTAATATTGATGAAACACTGAATAAGTTTCTTTCGCCCTTGCCGGTTATTTTCCACTCATGCTGCGTCATACTGCTTCTATAAAGATTTTTAAATCTTTATAGAGAGTGCATGATTATTTTCTTCCAGCTCCTTAATCGTTGTTTCCTTAAATTTTATGATGTCTCATTGAAAGCGAGCATCACACATGAGAATGCAAAACAAATTCTTGCGTGGTATAATGTGCTATTATGTTGGTATGGTAAAAGAAATTATTCAGCGGGAGTGTAAGTTCCCGTTAGCATCGAATCTAAAAGGGGAATCGTGTTTTGGCTGATTATGATATTTCAAATATGTTTTTCCATGGCGTGCAGCAAGATTTAAAGCTGCTGCTGGTGGCTCCGCTCGTGTGCGCGATTTTTCGCGCGGTGTTCATAGCGGTGTACGGCCACTACACGCTGAATGATATTGTTAAAAACCCTGCGAAATTTTATCATTCTTTTCGTTACGGGTTTTGGTGGGGGATGGATTGGAACGCCTATGTCCTGCTTTATTCTTTTGCACTGGTGACCATGCCGTCTCTGTTTTTCTCTGATTTGTACGCGTAGGCTGACACTGTACGCGCGATAGGTCTTTGCGTGTGGATCGTCGTGCTTTATGTCGCGTTCGTCGGGAAGATGATTTTTTA
>JAFTAB010000188.1 GCA_017458745.1 Schwartzia sp. (in: firmicutes)
GACGCGCCGCACTGTCATGTGGCACTCGGCTCGGGAGGCCGAATTGCTTCGCCTCGACTGGCGCGAGCTCGGGAGCGACGATATTCACCGCGTCGCGGCGACCAGCGACTACTTCGTCGACGACGGAGAGCAAATGTTCATTCATTCGTCATATATTAAGGGACTGTCGCCCAAAAAAAATTACGAGTATCGCATATCATCCGGCGGCAGATTTACGCCATGGATGCCGCTCTTCTCCGACCGCGTCAAAAATCTCAAAGCCGTAATTCTCTCCGACTCGCAGTCATTGCCCGGCTACGCGGCATGGCGAAAAACCATTCTCGACGCGTCAAAAAGACTTCCCGGCGCGGACCTGCTAATCGCCATAGGTGATCTCGTGGACTGCGGCGAGAATATGTCGGATTGGCGCGACTGGATGTCGGGACTTGACGGCATCGCGGAGCATCTGGCGCTCGCGCCGGTAATGGGAAACCACGAGTGCTACGACAGATCATGGGGCTGCCGCGTTCCTTACGCTTATCTCAATTTTTTCGATGTGCCCGGCAACAAAAGCGCAAAATTCCCGCGATATTATTACTCATTCGATTACGGCCCTATCCACTTCGCCGCGATCAACAACAACTACACGGAGATAAACCCGACGAAGGCGGGCTTATTTGACGAGCAAAACGAATGGCTCAAAAACGACATGGAAAGCACGAAGAAAAAATGGCGTGTCGTCCTCATGCACAAGGATATCGTGAACTACGACATCCACCCGCCGAAGATTGAAAGCGTATCAAAGAAGCTCATGGCTCTGTTTGACAGGCTCCAAATCGACGCCGTCATAACGGGGCACGTCCACGCTTACAGACGCCGCGCCAAAATGAAAAACATGAAAGAGGACATCGGCGGGACTCTCTACATTTGCGACGGCTACGCGGGCGACCAGTACTACCCCGACATACCGAGGCACCCATGGGACAAGGTGACCGCCCCTCAGCCGGAGGCACCATGCTACACGACGCTTGAAGCGACGAATGACAAATTGATATTCAAGACATATCTCGTGGGAGGGAAAAAAATCGACGAGGTCACGCTGAAATGACATGACGATTTCACGCGCATGACGTATTATTTCATTTTTCTCTTTCACGAATAAAAAAAACAGCGTATAATAATAGGATAATGATTTCCTAACAATGGGGGTAAATTCAATGCTTGATATTAAATTTGTGCGCGACCATCTTGACGATGTGAAGGCGATGCTTGAGCGTCGCCACAATCCTCTTTCGCTCGACGACTTTGAGTCAATCGACAAGGAGCGCCGCAATATCCTCGGCGAAGTGGAGGAACTGAAGGCAAAGCGCAACGCTGCCTCGAAGGAAGTAGGCGCGATGAAGAAAAAAGGCGAGGACGCGTCGGCTCTCATGCAGGAGATGCGCGAGGTCGGCGACGAAATCGCAAAGCTCGACGAAAAACTGAAAGAGACCGAGGCGAGGCTCAACGCCATCATGCTCTCGATTCCAAATATGCCGAAGGAAGATGTGCCCATCGGAAAGGACGATACCGAGAATCCAGAGGTGAGGAAATGGGGCGAGCCGACGAAATTCTCATTTACCCCGCAGGCTCACTGGGACATCGGCGAGAATCTCGACATCCTCGATTTTGAGCGCGCCCACAAGGTTTCGGGCGCACGCTTCACATTTTACAAGGGACTCGGCGCGCGACTTGAACGCGCGTGCATCAATTTCATGATGGATCTCCACGCGAAGCAGGGCTACACGGAGATGCTCGCGCCGTACATCGTGACCCGCGACAGCATGACAGGCACAGGCCAGCTCCCAAAATTCGCCGAGGACATGTTCAAGCTCGAAGGGCTCGACCAGTACCTCGTGCCGACGGCAGAGGTGCCGGCGACCAATTTCCATCGTCAGGAAATACTCGACGCCGCGAAATTGCCGGAGCACTACACCGTTTACACGGCGAGTTTCCGCGCGGAGGCTGGCAGCGCGGGCAAGGACACGCGCGGCCTGATTCGTCAGCACCAGTTCAACAAGGTGGAGCTGATTAAATTCTGCCTGCCCGAAAATTCGTGGGACGAGCTGGAGGGCATGACGCATGACGCGGAGGAAGTGCTCCAGCTGCTCAAAATCCCCTATCATGTCGTGCTGCTGTGCACGGGGGACATGGGATTCACCTCGGCAAAGACATACGACATCGAGGTATGGATGCCATCGCAGGATCGCTACCGCGAGATTTCCTCATGCTCGAATTGCCTCGACTTCCAGGCGCGCCGCGCGAGCATAAAATTCCGCCGCAGCCCGAAGGACAAACCGGAATTTTGCCACACGCTCAATGGCTCGGGCCTCGCAGTGGGCCGCACTGTCGCCGCGATACTCGAAAACTACCAGCAGGAGGACGGCTCCGTCGTGGTGCCCGATGCGCTCGTGCCATACATGGGCGGCGTAAAGGTCATAGGGAAATAAAAACCTTTTATACCATTCCTCAGTAAAGATTTTCAAATCTTTACTGATATATAAAAATATTCCGCAAAGGAGAGATGCAAAATGATGATGAAACGTGTAGCGACAGGGATTCTAGCGGGGCTTTTGTCGGTGTCCCTCGTGGCGGGGTGCGGCGGTGGAAGCGAAAAGTCCTCGGGGGGGGGACAGCGAATCCTGCGGCGTCGTCCGCAGTAAGCGTCCCAAACCGCGCCCCAGTCTCGACGCCGCCCACCACCACCTTCAAATTCGGCGAGCACGAAGCGAAGGTATACGACCTCAAGGGCATCGACCTGAAGCAGCAGGAAATCACGCCGAATTTCGGCCATCTCGTCGCCACGGGAGAAGCGATGTATTTCCACGGCAAAAAGAAAGGCGACGAGGAGCAGAGCCTCTGGCAACTCAAATACAGCCATGAGGAGTTAACGGGCATCAGCCCGGTGGGGCTTTCGGCGGATATCGCCGTTCTCGCGACAAACGGCAAGAACGTGTACTGTGAGAGCAGGGAAAACACCTTCGACTGGTATGACGGCAAGACATTCCACACCGGAAAGAAAAACACTGGCATCCGCCCGATTGCCGCCGTCGCCGGAAAGGATACGCTCTACACCTACACCAAGATGGGTGAAACAATCACCAAGGGGCGTTTTGACAATGGCGAGATCAAGGACGCAGTAGAGGCCATCGGCAAGCAGTCCTTCAGTATGACGCCGGTCTATGCCGACGACAAGGAAATTTTCGTCCGCTCTGAAGTCAAGAAAGACGGCAAGAACGTCGAGTTCTTGGCATCCTTCGACACGAATGGAAAAGAGCTGCACCGCTTCGATGGCTTCCCCAGCAACGAGAATCCTTACGGCTGGACAGTCACGACGAATTATGTGGTTCACGTCAAAGCGAAGGGCGTGTTCCGCATATATGACCGCGCTACAGGCAAGCTGATCGCCGACGTGGCGACAAAGCTGAAACCGTACCGCATGGCGACAATCACCGGCAACGATGTCCTCGTTTACGATCTGGACAAGAGATTCTATCGCGTTGATTTTTGATATATTTTAACATAAACAAATGAGGCTCCCGCTTCTATAAGCGGGAGCCTCATTTGTTTATGTCAAAAATCGATGCGGTACAATTTCTTCGCGTTTTCGTCATAGGCAATAATGCTGTTGCCTTTAACTCTAGGAACGGCATATTCTTCTGCCAAGTCTTGATTAAAAGTTACCTTGAGTACCGTGATTTTTACTTTTTTCAATGTCTGATGTCCCATAGTTGTACCTCTCATTCATAAATCAAATCGGCCAGTCTATCTTTCATTACCATTGGAATAGACTGGCCGATAACATTGAACTTTTGGCGATAATCAGATTTCCCCATCCAAGGGGTCATCCACATAATCTACTTCGGAGTAACCGGGGCAAAGTGTAATCTGATGTTTCAACCCTGCCGGAATAAAATAGGTTTCTCCCTGTTGATAGGTTTTGGTTTCCCCGTTTGCAGTAAATAAGCACTTGCCGCTTACAACCACCGTCCACTGTGCGGCGTGGGCGTGTTCGGGAAACGGCACTTCCTTCTCTGCGCTAACGAAGTAGACCGTACCTGTCGATGTGTGATCCACATAGACGGTCAGCCCCTCGATGCCATAATCGCGGCTTGGCACTTTGTCGATGATATCGGGAAATATCTTGTTCATGGGAATTCCTCCTTTTCAAAATTCTCCTTGATTATATCGCTCTCTATCGACACTTGCCATAGATAAACAAAGGAAAATGACCATCAACTTTATAAAATAGGGATTTTGTAAAGCTATTTCAAGTACGGAGCCAATGATGTAGGCATACCTTGCACCAACAATTCCGTAAATTCGTCTATCGGTATTTTCATTCCATCCAAGAACCAATCGTTTATGGATTCGGAGATGGCTCGCATATAAAAAACGACATAGAAACGAATCTCCGATGGAATCTCGACAAGAGCAAAATTTCGGCGGATTCTCTCTAATATCAAATCGATTGCAAAATTATTGGTGGCATAACGAAAGGATACCTGTCCGGCAGTATTTTGCAAAGCATTTCTGTAAAACGGTTTATTCTCCGTAAGAACAAAAGAGCTCTGCCACACACATTTTCTCCATGATACATCTGTACCTAATCTGCCCAAGAACGGCTCCATTGAGACATTATAAATCCAAGCAAGCAATTCATATTTATCGGAAAAATGATTGTAAAATGTTGTGGAGGTCATACCGCAATTTTGAGTTATTTCTTTGATGGTAATTTTTTCAACGGATTTTGAAGCTGCCAGTTCTTGTATGGATTCTGCAAGAATTTCCTTGGTGGTTTTCTGAACAATCATTTCTACCTTACCTCTTTACCTTATCTTTTCAAAAGGAGTGTGATACTCATGGGAATTTTCAGTTGGCTTTTCCGCTCACGGGACAAGCCCCAAAACAGCTACCACTTCAGCGGCTGGCCGTTCGTGTTCGGCAAATCTGCCGCCGGACATGCCAAGATCGACAAGGTTCGAGAGGGTTTCGCCCTTCACCGTCACCTTGTTGATGTGCGACTCCTTATCCTCTCCGTTCGTATCGGTGTGGAAGAAAATATCGTCGCCCATTTTCACGATTTTTCCGGTGCGGATTTTCTTATTGAGATCAATGCCCGTCAGCTCATAGACCTTCGCTTCCTCATTGCCAAATTTGAACGTCATCGTCGGAGCTGTCGCCACCGCCGCGCGGGCGGGTTTCGCCGGAGCCTCCGCCTTCGGCGGGTCGCTCTTCGGCGCGCCGCCGTTGTTGCTTCCGCCGCCTCCGCCACAACCGACTAGCAGCGAGACCGACAGCATCCCCGCGGCAAGCCCCACCAAGATACGTTTTTTCAGGGTGCGTTTCCACATGAAAAATCCTCTCCTTTGTATTTTATATGTATAACGCCAATAATAGTTGCGCCTTATTTCCTTGTTCATTACCGCACAGCCTTATCCTTTTCCGCCCGCGCGTGAATCAAGCTTGCGCAGTTGCAGCCTGCGAAGCAGGCATATCTAATACTACTCTCTGTTAGAAATTTTATTTCTTACAGAGAGTGCATGGGACGTCATCTGCACCTTTGGTGCAAATGTAGCCTGCAAAGCAGGCGTATCTCAGTTCAAAATTTTCATTTGAAATTTTGGCATGAGATAGGTATGAGGAAGTGCGCCTCCGATCCAATCTTCAATCCACGCTCTGCACCTCAATAATTTCCGGCGCGCCGTCCGCCCCAACGCGGCACTCGGCAAGACCCGCTTTTCCCGTCTCTTCGTCCAGCAGCGACATGAAAAAATTATCCGGGTCAGTCATGATGTAGAAGACCTTGTCCCGTTTTTCGTCGATCCTGATTGGACCGCGCTCCGCCTCGGTGAAATCTTCGTCCACGTCCCCCCGGCGCGTCATGCGCCGGTTCATCGGCACCCGCACGGGTACGTTGCCGCTCAAGTCATAGACGCATGTCGTTTCCCAAACATCCCCCGCGTCGATGGCATCGACATATAGATACCGCCGCCCGTCGGCGAGACTCACCAGCACCGGGCGCAACTCGGAGGCTTCGCCTCGGTCATCGAGCGCCACGCCGCCTGCTATGACCCGTGCGCCGCCGTCCGTGGTCGTGACATTCACCGATGTGCCGCTGCCATCGGCGAACGTCGTGCGGACGGACAAACGCGGACGAAGCTCCATGCAATAGGACTTCGGAGCGCGGCGATATTTCCCCGCGAAAAGGCCGGGCTGCTCGTCGAAGAGAATAGTCGCCGCGAAAATGCCCTCGGCATAGCTGCCGAGCAAATTGGGATTGAAATAAAACGTCGCGCCGCAGGGATCGAGCGTCCATATCAGCGTTCCGTCCTTTGCCATCCGGTCCACAATTTCCATCATGCCGATGCCGCCGTTTTCCATGAAAGAGGCGCTCGGGTAATCGCGCCGAAGCTGCGCCTCGATCGCGCCCGCCAGCTCGCTCCTGTCGGTGAACACGTCGTCAAGGGTCAATTCCCGTCCGGTTGTCGCGTCGAAATTCCGCCCGACCACGCCGTACATGCCACTCACACCACTCTCATAGCTCCGCTCGCTCTCCAGGAGGCTCACCGCTAATGTATCGGCGCGGCGGACAAACACATCGTTTATATTTTCATAGCAGGGAAAAAAGCTCGCGCTCGATGCGGCGCGCTCCGCCCGGCACGCTTTTGCCTGTTCCAATAATTTTTTGTGTGAGCTCTGCCATCGGAGTGTCGCTTCTTCGTTGTATTTCCGAAGCGCCCCGCCCAACGCCTCGTCGATCTCGTGTATGTCGGAGCCCACAAGGATCACCCGTGTCATGGAGGTGCGCAAAAGCACTCCTTCCTTATCGGCGTTCACTGCTTTATGCGTACAGACGGTGAGCTGAATCGGGCGAATGGATGCGTCCCTATACGAAGCCGCTTCACAGAGGACACTCGAAGCAACGGGCGGCAGTGATACCTGAGAGGGCATCCACACCCCCCAGGCAAGCAGCGCGGCACCGACCGCGGAGACCAAATTCATTTTCTGCATCGGGTTTTCTCCTATTCCTCGAAACATGTCAATAATACTGCCCGCCGTTCAGGAATGCCTTGTACGAATTTTCGAGGACGAGGGGCAACTTCGCCAGCCCAATCAGCTCTTGGATTTCCTCGGCGCGGCGCCATGAAATTTGCGCCTCATGTCCCCCGACGACACCGAATCTCGCCAGCTCGATATCCGCGTACCGCTGGACATCGATTTCCTCCGGCATGCCGGTCTCCCCGCTTTCCGCCTCGGTCTTCAGCCACGCGGGCAGGAAAAATTTCCGCGTTGCCATGTCGGAACCCGGCTCCGCCATCTTTACCCGCATGAAGGCAAGCTCCTCTACAGTGAGGTCGCCGTGGAGCGTCAGCGCGACTTTCGTGTTGGTGAAGTCCCAATCGTCCCAGTCCTCTTCCTTCGAGCTGATGAAAACATAGTGGTATATGTTGTTGCTTTGCTCGTAATACATCATGGGCATCGACGCCGCTTCGCTGGACATGATGTTGGGAACGTCGGAGCCGCCAACGAGGAAAAGCCCCCACGTCCGGGCATCGCATTTGTCGTTGAGCTCTTCGCAGCGAAGCTCCGGCGCGATTCCCTCGCCGCCGCTCTTCGCCTTGAAGATTTCCAGCCGCCCGTCGTGGTCGAGGTCGGTCACGGCGTAAAACCAGCGATCCCAGTTCGCGTCGTTCTCCGGCCGCACGAACCAGCCGCCCTCCTGCCCGTGGTTCACCGTCCGTGCCAATACTTGTATCTGCTCGGACGGCGCGAACTCGGAGGCGCAGGCCGTCGCCGAGATCGCGAGAGTCGCCAAAAGCGCGGAAATGATTTTTTTGGTTTTTGTCATCGAGGATTCCTCCTTAGGTTGTCATTCAGTCGTAGTACTCACACGTCTCTATCTCTTATCTCAGTCCAAAATTTTAAATGAAAATTTTGAACTGAGCAGCGCCCGTTAGCATCGGATAAAATTCTCCGTCGATAAATTTCATCTTTATTATAGAATTAAAAAAAACAAAAAGCAAAAATTTTTGAAAATCTTAGAATGCAGCGACGATTCCGCCTCACGACGGACACCCTTTATACTACTCTCTTTTAAGATTTTTAAATCATTACAGAGAGTTCATGAGATACGTATTAGAAACGTGCGCCGCCGGTCGCACCACCAAAAAAAGCAGCGACTCGATACGAATCGCTGCTTTTTTGTTTTACCCTTATTCACTTATGATGCTCGCTGTTATAAGTCCTTTATTTGAGACTGTATTACTCTTTCAGCAACCGCATTTCCTTTGCCTGCTCGCGCAGCCTCTCGATTCGCTCCTCCGTGGACGGGTGAGTCGAGAAGAGACTCACAAGCGCCCTCTTTGAATTTTTCAGCGGGTTCACTATGAAGAGGTGCGCCGTCGCGGGAGTAGCCCCCGACATCGTGCGGGCATTGCTCGCGTAGTAATCAATCTTTTCGAGTGCCCTCGCAAGATGGAGCGGATTGCCGCATATCTCGCCGCCCGACTTGTCCGCCTCGTACTCACGCGAGCGTGAGATGGCGAGCTGTATCAGCATGGCGGCAATCGGCGCAATTATAATCGTGAACAAAAGCCCAATCGCGCCACCGTTGTCGTCACGATCGCGGCCGCCCATACCGAATATCGCCGCCCACTGCGCGAGATTGGCAATCCACGAAATGACGCCCGCGATTGATGCCGCGATTGTCGATATGAGCGTGTCGTGATGCTTTATATGCGACAGCTCATGGCCCAGCACCCCTCCAAGCTCTTCATAGTCAAGTGCCCTCATTATCCCGGTCGTCACGCACACAGCAGCGTGCGACGGGCTGCGCCCGGTGGCAAAAGCATTCGGCACTGCGCTGTTCATCACGCACACCTTGGGCATGGGGATATCGGCATTCTTCGCGAGCCTAGCAACGAGACGATAAAGCTCGGGTGCCTGGCTCTCCGTCACCTCTCTCGCGCCGTACGACTTCAGCACCATCGTGTCGCTGAACCAGTACGATATAAAATTGATACCGAGTGAGACCACGAGCATCACGGAGGCTCCCTCCTGCCCTCCGAGCGCGCCGCCCGCCGCGACCATGATGCCGCAGAGCAGGGCCATCAAAATCATTGTCTTAAAAGTATTCACTATTTCATTCCTCCCTGTAAATAAAAAATAAAATATGAACATGGAAATAAGATGTAGCCATGCAGACGACAACTTTATACCGCAATCACTCATCATGCAAAAAAATAACCGCCAAAACGTTACCGTGTAAGGCGGCTGATTCCATAATATATTGATGACCTGTTTCCACGCGCGGACTACCCGCTTGCCGGATGGCTCCTCTTTTTTTTACATTGAGAAATAAAAAGTTCTAATTATTTTGTGAGTCCCAAATTCTTCATCGCCTCGACGACCTTGCCCGTGTCTATCGGCTTCGCGGCGTACGCGTCGCAGCCGAGACGAAACGCTTCCTGAACGTAGTCCACCTCCGAGAGCGCGGACATCATTATAATTTTTAAATGCTTTTCAATTTTCTGCTGCTCCTCCAGCTCGCGGATGACTTTGAGCACCTTCAGCCCGTCAACTTTCGGCATCATTATGTCAAGGCAAAGGAGATCGTATGGCTCTTTTTCTTTTATCGCGTCCAGAAAAAGGTCGATTGCCTCCATGCCGTTAGTCGCGGCATCGACCGCGCCGTAGTCAGCGAGAAACTCTTTCAGAAACGAGCGGCTCATGCGGTCATCCTCAGCAATCAGAATTTTCATTTTTCATCGCCTCCGGTCAATTTTTCATTGCAATATTTAAGCAAATCAGTAATGTCGATTTGTGCTTCCTTTGAATCCTCCGATTTTCTGGCCTCTATCTTTTGCTCGACCGTCAGCGGGTTGAGGAACACGGTCTGGTCGCGCATCTCATGCTCGGCGCCATCCGCGAGCCGCAACGGAAGTCGAAATATGAACTGGCTCCCGACACCGAGCTTTGACTCTACGACGATGTCGCCGCCCATCGCGTTCACAAGCTCCCTCACGATCATGAGGCCTAGCCCCGTGCCGCCATATTTTCTCGTCGTCGATGCGTCCCCCTGCGTGAACGGCTGAAACAGTCTTTCCTGTGTCGCGATGTCCATCCCAATCCCCGTGTCGACGACAGCGAACCGCAAGAACGGTTTCCCGTCCCACTCGCCAACGGACGCCTTTATCTCTATTCCACCATGAGAGGTAAATTTCAGAGCGTTCGTCAGCAAATTGCGGAATATCTGCCTGACTCGGAGCGGGTCGCCTTTCACGTATCGAGGCACCCCGTTCATGCCGTCGACGCGCATATAAAGCCCCTTCTTCTCGGCGAGCTGCTTGTAGACGGCATCCATCCTCCCCAGCAGCTCGTGCAGATCAAAGCCTATATCTTCGAGCGTCATGCGCCCGCTCTCCAGCTTCGAGAAGTCAAGTATATCATTTATAATTGAAAGCAAATCCTCCGCGCATGTCTTCGCGTTCACCAGATACTCGTGGACGCTGGTCGGGAGGCTCTCCCGCATAGCGAGCTCCAACATTCCCATCATGCCGTTGACCGGCGTTCTTATCTCGTGGCTTATATTGGATATGAATAATGTCTTTGCCTCGTTCGCCGCCTCCGCCACGGTCTTCGCATCTTTAAGCTGCCTCTCGTAGAGTTTTCGAGCCGATATGTCAATCAGAGCGAGGATAATTTTCTTGTCCTCGCCCTGCCCCATCTGCGATATGAAAACTTTCAGCCAAAGCGGAGTAAGCGAGCGCTTTGTCTGCATCACAAAGGTGAAATCATTCGAGTAATCGTCGTCCATCATCGCGAGATTTATATTGCGACGCACGGGGCATCTCCCGCAGAACGAACCTTTGCCGCAGCCGTGCTCCATGGAATTGACGCACATGAACCCGTCGCCGAACTGGCAGCCGATAACCATCTCCTCGGTCGCCTGCATCATCTCAAGCCCGGCGCTGTTTATTTTGCGCGTGATGCCGCGATAGTCCAGCACGCAAAGCCCAATCCGTGCCGCCGAAAAAACATTCGTCATGTATCGCTGATCGGTTTCAACTTTTCGCTCCAGCATACGAATCTGCGTGACATCGCGAAGTATCACCGATGCCCCGAGCAGTCTCCCCGTTGGCGTCCTCATCGGCGAGCAGGTTGCCGAGAGGCAAATCACCTTGCCGTTCTTTATAAGCCCGACGTCCTTGCCGAGCCCCACGGAGGTCAGCCCGCGCATCGCTATCGGGAGCGGGTCGGGATATGGCTCCTTCGTGATGAGATTGACAAGCGGGCAGACATCGCTGAACATGACATCAGGCATATCGCCCTCGGGCAGATTGTACCCGAGGATGCGCCAAGCCGCCTCATTGCCATAGCGGATAATCTCGTCCTCGTCGGTAATCAGAACACCATCGCCTATATCGCCCAAAAGCGTTTTAAGCGAGTCATATCGAAAAGGTATAATCTTAGGCACGCGCTCACCTCCTTTTTTTACAAAAAATATATTTCACGCTGACATCCGGTTAAAAATTTAATCCGATAATAACGGAAAAATCGCTGGCAGCATCAGCTGCAAGCCGCCTTGATAATCCCCGCTATCGACTCAAGCGGGGCCTCACGTTCCACTCCGCCCATCATTTTCGCCGCTCTCGGCATTCCGTACACCACGCAGGTCTTTTCGTCCTGCCCGACCGTGTGCGCCCCTGCCTTGCGCATAGCCAGAAGCCCCCTCGCGCCGTCATCTCCCATGCCGGTGAGAATAACGCCGAACACATTCTTTTTCAGTACAGTGCACGAGTTGAACATCACGTCAACCGAAGGGCAGTGGCCATTGACCAGCTCGCCCGGCTTCACGATGACAAAAAGCTCGGTGCCCAACGGCTTCAACTGCATGTGCTTGCCCCCGGGAGCGACATAAATATGATTCGCCATCAGCCGCTCGCCGTCTATTGCCTCGCTTGCGGCAAGCGAGCAGTCATTATTCAGCCGCTCGGCGAACATCCTCGAAAATCCGGGAGGGATGTGCTGCACGACGAGTATCGGAGGGAGAGGCGGAGGCAGCACGCTCAGCACCTTGGCGAGAGCCTCGGTGCCGCCCGTCGAGGCGCCGATCGCAATCAGCTTTATGCCGTTGAATTGAATCGGATTTGTAGTTTGCATCGTCTGAAACACTTTGGGATTCACCACCTGCGTCATAGCGTTCACGATGGAATTTGTCGTAAATGGAGTGACATGGAGCCTCGTCGGCGAGGCTTCAGCGGCAAGCGAGCCCTGCGCCGTGTCAATGGTCGATTCGGTCGCGCGCGCCACATTTGACGGAGCATACCCAATCCCCTGAGGGTGAACGGGAGCCTCTCCGCTCAGTATGCGCTGCGCCTCGCCTGCCCCGCGCGTTGCCATGCTCGCCTGATTTCTCACGTCATCCTGTGCGCGCATTATGGAGCGCGATCTCTCCGGCAACAGCACGGGGACGCCCTGCCCGCTCATCTTTGCGAGAGGTTTTCTGTAAACCGACGGCTCGACATAAATGAAAGGGGCAAATTCGGGCTGTATCGCCTCCGCGTGGCCGACAAAAAGATAGCCGCCCGGCAAAAGAAAATCATAAAATTTTCTGACCAGCTCTCTTCTTGTCGGGATGTCAAAATAAATCATCACGTTCCTGCAAAAAATCGTATGGAACTGACGACGAAACGGAAACGACGGAGTCATGAGATTGAAAGGCCTGTATGTGACAGCCGTTTTTATCGAGTCAGACACCGCGGCATAGTCGCCCTGCATGTGAAAATAAAGCTGCTGCCATGCGGGCGGCAGCACCCTGATCGACTCGCGGGGATACAGTCCCCTCTTTGCAGTTTCGAGCACATTGCGCGCGAGGTCGGTCGCAAGGAGAGTCCTCTCCCACGACGGGGTCTTAAGTGCGAAACGGTCGGCCAGCAGCATCGCCAGCGTGTATGCCTCCTCGCCCGTCGAGGAGGCGGCGCACCAAACTCGAAGGTCACGGTCGCCGGCCGCCGCCTCTTCCATCCACGGCAATACATTATCGCGAAAAAATCTGAAATGGTCGCTCTCGCGAAGGAAAAAGGTATGATGAGTCGTTATAGCCTCGCCGAGAACGCGCAAGGCTTTCCCCGTCTTGTCACTCTCGACATAGGCGAGGAATGACTCCGCATTGTCGTAAGGCGTTTTGAAATCCTTCGACTGAAACAGGCTGTAAAGGCGCGACTCCAGCAGCGCCATTTTCGCAGGCGGCAACTGTATGCCGAAGGCCTGATCTACTATATGGGAATATGATTGAAATGTTGAGTTCTTCATATGCTTTCAACAGATTTTTTTCTGTCAATATTTTCCGAAGTCATTGTCCGGCATGTCGTCAGACGGCGGAAGAGCGCCCGCATGGCTTGCCACGTGCTGCGGAGGAGGCGGCATCTGCGTCGCCTGCTGGCCGCTTATTTGCGGATCGGCGTTCATATTTCTATTGCCTCCGAGCGGCGTGATGTTCTCCGCGAGGCGGAACCTGCCCGCCGTCTCTTTGAGACGTGCCGCCTGAGCCGAGAGCTGCTCGCTCGCGCTCGCGGCCTGCTGGCTCGTCGCGGAATTTCCCTGCACGACCTGCGAGACCTGAAGCACTCCCTGGTCAATCTGCTCCAAGGCGAGCTTTTGCTCCTTCGAGGCTTTCGCGATGTCGCCGACGAGATGCGCGACGTCGGTGACGTGGTCGCTGATATTCTGAAGAGCCTCGGCTGTCTTGCCCGCGATCTCCCGCCCGGAATTGACCTTGCGTATCGAGTCCTCTATCATGTCGGTCGTTTCCTTTGCCGCCTTTGCGGAGCGAGCCGCGAGATTTCTGACTTCCTCGGCGACGACCGCGAACCCTTTGCCGTGCTGGCCGGCACGCGCTGCCTCGACAGCCGCGTTGAGAGCAAGGATATTAGTCTGGAACGCTATCTCGTCTATAACCTTGATAATCTTTGAAATGTTTGCCGACGACACATTGATTTGCTCCATCGCCTCGAGCATTGATTTCATGTCGCTGTCGCCGATGTCGGCCTGCTCCTTGGCTTTCTGCGTGAGGTCATCGGCGCGGCTCGCATTCTCGGCGTTGCTGGAGGTCTGCGACGAAATCTGGGATATGGATGACGAAAGCTGCTCGACGGACGACGCCTGCTCTGCCGCGCCCTGCGACAGCGAGACGGAAGCGTCCGACACATTCTTCGCCCCGGCGGCTACCTGATCCGCCGCCATGTGGATGTCGGCCATCGCGTCGTGCATCCGGCGGCGCATCTTCTCAAATGCCTGCGCGACGATGCCGATCTCGTCACTGTTCCTGACGTATATCGGCTTCACGAGATCGCCGTCCGCTATGGTCTGCGCCTCCTCCGCTAGCTTCGCCAGCCTCCATTGTATGAGATTAGTGAGCTTCATTTCAAGGACTATGACGGCAACCGTGACAATGAGTATAATGATTCCCGACACCACTATCACGCTCATGGTGCTGTCACGCTGGTCAGCCATGTGCGTCTCGGCGGACTTCGTCGCGATGTCCGCGATATTATCCAGCATAGATGCCAGCTCGTCCCCGAGCTGACGCACATTCTGCCACTCACTCACGGAGTCGATTGACTGCCCTGACGGAATATTCACATTGAGCAGCGCGGCTCTCGCCTGACGATACGCAGCGATTTTATTTTTCATCGAGCTCGTGACGCGTTTTCCTTCCTCGGAGACAGCGCGCGACTCCAGCCCTGTCATCAGCTCATCCATCTTCGCGTCAAGGGTGCTCAGGTAGCCCACCGACTGCTGGCGCGCCGACGCATCGGGGCGCATCATCGTGCGCGTGAGAGCCGTGCGCGAGTCGCTGAAGGTCTTTGACAGAGCCATTGCCTGATTCGCGGCATACGCGTCATCGTTGTATATCTTCCAGTAATTGTTGTTCGTGTTGTAGAGGCGCATCCCCCAGTACACGCCGCAGCCTATTGCAAGCGCGGCCATGACGAGCACCAGCATCCGCAGCTTTCCTATTATGCCAAGCTCCATTTTGTCCATCATTTGTCGTTCCCCCCATTTTCAGATGACGTTTCCTCTTTGTCCCCTTGCATCGCGCCGAGCGCCTTCACGTCCTCCCGCGAGAAGAGCCTCTTCCAGTCGAGCAGGAGCACGACCCGTCCCTCCTCGCCTTGGAGCTTTCCGACTCCCCTGACGTACCTGCTCTTTGACTCCCTGAGCTTAGGCGGCGGCACAACATCATTCTCTGGGATGTCCATCACCTCGGACACCGCGTCGATTATGAGGCCAATCAGCATATCATCGACCTCGATGACGATGACGCATGTCCTGTCCGTGTACTCGCGGTATTCCTGCCCAAAGCGCAGCCTCATGTCAACGACAGGTATAATCTTGCCACGGAGGTTGATAATTCCTCTGATGTAATCCGGCACCTCCGGCACGGTCGTTATCGGAAGTATGCCTATAATTTCCATGACGACTCTTATATCTATGCCGTAGACCTCTTTCCCGATGGTGAAAGCAAGATACTTGTCCTTTTGCGTGTCCTCCTCATCAAGCAGGTTCTCGTCGTCCATCATTATCCCCCCTGTATATTATTCCGACGAAACAATTACAATTAATCAAAAATCTATTTCAATATCGAGCCCAAAATCTGCGCGTCAAGTATCAGGCTGATGCTGCCGTCGCCGAGCAGCGTGCAGCCGCTGATACCCGTCTTGTCCGCCAGATAGCTGATATATTTCGGCACCGGCTTCACCACGATTTCCTGCACTCCCATCAGCTCGTCCGCATGGAGGGCAAACAATCCTCCTCCGCGCGACTCCAGCAGCATGAGTATGCCGCGATTGATGTCCTGCTCCGCGTCCTTGATGCCGTAGATTTTGTCAAGCCGCACGACCGGGCAGCACTCGCCGTCCTCCATTATCATCTCCCGCCCGTCCGTGTCCTTGAACACCTCGCCCGGCTTCGGGCGGATGGAGCGACGAATGGCCGATATCGGCACCGTGAACCTCGCGCTTCCCACGCCCACGCTCATGCCCTCGATGATGGCGAGCGTGAGAGGTATGCGTATTGTCGTCGTCGAGCCCTTGCCCGGGTCGCTGTCCATCGAAACGCTGCCGCCGAGCGATTTTATATTCGACACGACGACGTCCATTCCTACGCCGCGCCCCGAGAACTCAGTCACATTGTCATTCGTCGAGAAGCCCGCCGCGAATATGAAATGATATATCTCCTGGTCGGTGTACTCCGCCTCGGGCTTGGTGAGAAGATGGCGCTCCCTCGCGCGGGATAAAATCTTGTCCCTGTCGAGTCCCGCGCCGTCGTCCATTATGCGCAGTATGACCTCTCCGCCGGAATTCATCGCGGCGAGCGTCACGGTCCCCGTCTCGGGCTTGCCGGCAGCCACTCGATCGGCGGGCATTTCTATCCCGTGGTCAATCGAATTTCTTATTATGTGCATGAGCGGGTCGCCGATGTGGTCATTGATGGTCTTGTCCACCTCGGTGCTCTCTCCTTTGAACAGCAGGTGAGCTTTTTTGCCGAGCTTCTTCGTCATGTCGCGAACGATACGGTTCATTTTCTTGAATGTGCCCTCAAGCGGCACCATGCGGAGCGACATCACGCTGTCCTGAAGCTCGCCGTTAATCTTGTGGAGCTGCCGCGCCGCCTTCTCGAAATTTTCTATTTCGAGTCCCTTGAGGTCGGGATTCTGCACGACCATCGACTCGGCTATCACCAATTCGCCGACGAGATCCATCAATCTGTCGAGTTTTTCCACCTTGACGCTGATGACCTGCGACTCATGCTCCTTGCGCTGGGCTGGGCCCGCCGCCTTCTCTGTGGACGCCTTAACTGCGGGCGGCACCGACTTGGCCCCGTCGACCTCCGGCACTTTCGGCACTATCGGCTCCGATTCCTCCGCAGCCGCTTTCGCCACGTCGGCCCTCGTCGGCCATATCGCGCACTCGTCCGTGGACTTCAGCTCGCGCACGTTCAGCCCGACGAGGAAGCTCGTCTTCTCCAATTTCTTCTTTATCTCGCCGAGCGGCTGATCGGCCGTCATATAAAGGCGCAGGCCATTCTTTTCTATTTTGTCCGCCGCTTCCGGATCCTCAAGCAATTTATCGGGCAGATAGTGCATCTCCTTTACCTCGCCCTGGAAGGAATTGACGACTGTATATGCCCTCACCTCCAGCATCCCGCTGCCCGGGTCGAAATTCAGCACCGCCTCATAGACATGGAGCGAGCCGTCATCCGTCTTCTCCTCCTGCTTGGCTGCGCCGATGTAATATTGAGGAGGCGGCTCCGGCACAGGAGCGGGAGACGGCGCGGCTGCCCCCCCGCTTTCCTTTTTCGCGGACGAGGACGAGGCACCCTTCACCTTTCTCAAATCAACATCGGGGTCGTCGCCGTTGTCGATTTTCATCTGGCGCAGGAAAGCCTCCGACGCGTCCCTCATGCCCTGGCTCGACTCCGAGGGCTTGCCCCCGTCGTCCAGCACGTTTATCTCGTTCTGCATGAAATCGACCGCCGCGAGCACGAAATCCGTAACGCTCGACACATCAATTTTTTTTGGATGAAGTTCCCTGATATAGAAAAATATATCCTCTATAGCGTGCGCGAGTTTCGATATGTCATCGAGCATCATCATCGCGGCAGAGCCCTTTATCGTGTGCATCGCGCGAAAAATCTCGTTGACATCATCCTCGGCGAAGCTCTGCGCCTCCTCGCTCTTCAGGGCGAGCTCCTCCAGCCTCGCGAGGAAATCGCGGGTCTCATATATGAAGACCTCTACCATTGGTTCATGTTCAGCCAATACTCTCACCTCGCAGAATTAAAAAGCCATTGATATATGATAATGAATCTCTAAAAACTCAAATCTTCGCTTGAACCCCTCCGCCCTTCGGGCAATCCAAAGCCTCCCCTGAAAGGGGAGAAACAGTCCAGTGGAGTGTTTCTCGCAAAGCGCCGGAGGGGTTTTACAAAAAGCAGTTTTTAGAGATTGCCAATAATCTTTTTCACTGATGCAAAGCCGTCATTTCATCCAAGATGCGTCTCAAGGAATTTCGTGAAGTCGTCTGCTCTCATCGGACGACCGAAGAGATATCCCTGCCCATACTCGCAGCCGCACTCCAGCAGAAGCTCCTCCTGCTCCGGAGTCTCTATGCCCTCGCATATCACCTTCATGCCAAAGCCATGACCCATCTGGACAATCTGCCTCAAAAGATTCTTTCGCCGCTCCGGGTCACCGGGCATCACCAAGAGCGAGCGGTCAATCTTCATCACGTCCATCGGCAATATATTAAGCAAAGCAGTGTCGGAATACCCCGTCCCGAAATCGTCCATCGAAATGATATAGCCCATGTCCTTCAACATTCGCACAATCTTCACGGACGCATCGCGCTTGCTGCCGCTGGTAAAGTCAAAAGCCGTCTCGGTTATCTCCAGCTCTATGCCGCCGGTCACCGTGTAGTGGGAGTGCACGCTTTTCATCTTCTCGATATAGTCCTTCTCCTGCATATGGAGGCGCGACTGATTGACCGATATGGGCACGATGGGCAGCCCCTTGTCAAAACGCTCCTGCTGATACCTGTATGTTTTGTCCAGCATATCAAAATCAAGCTGCGTGACAAAGCCGTTTTTCTCAAAAATTCTAATGAATTTCCCGGGCATCAGGAAGCCGAGGTCAGGGCTGTTCCACCTGACGAGTGCCTCCGCGCCTACGCAAATGTGCGTGGCAAGGTCATACTTCGGCTGAAGCCAAAGCTCAAACTCGCCGTTCAGCAGCGCGGCATCCATCAGCTCCGTGACTAGCTGCTCGAATATGACCTGCTCGTGCATCTTCTCGTCGTAGAAAATGACATCGCGGGTGCCAGACCGAACGTGAGAGGCAGAGTCAGCATGATTGAGCGCTATCGTGATAGCCCCCGAATTGAAATCGAGCGATGACACGCCCGCACTGAAAAATATGCGTCCCTTCATTTCGCCGACCTTGAAATATTCCTCGCGCTTGAAGAAATCCTCAATTTCCTTTTCAATCTCCTCGCGGGTGGTCGGCCTTGTCAGCGCAAAGGCATGGCCGTCGCGCGAGTCGGTGGCGATGGCCATTATCCACGGCATCTTTTCGAGCATCGTGGCAAACTCGCGAATGATACCGTCGAGCCGTGAGCGGCCATATGTGCTCACGAAGTTCATCCTGTCGCGCATGATGAAAGCGAGTGCCGAGACCTTGCCGCGTTCCTCTTCCGGCAGCGCATCGACAAGACGCTGTCCCTCATTCTCAAGCCACAGGCGATTATGAAATCCCGTGTATCTGTCCATGTAAAGGACTTTCTTCATACGACTCATGTGCTCGCGGCGAATGGCAAGCATCCGCCAAAACAGGAATATGATGACAAGCGCAACGAGCGCGGCCCCGACAAGGAAACGAATGGGGTACATATATATTAGCGAGCGGATTGAGCGCGAGTCCTCTATTTCCGAGAGTTCCTCTCGCATATATTTCTCTATCGTTTCCGGAGTCATTTGCCCTATTTCCTTGTCGAGAATCGAGAGGAGCACCGCGTTGCCCTGGAGGACAGCCATTGACGTGCCATGAACGAATGCAGGGGAGCCGACGGTCATGAGGTCGGGGAAGTCGCCGCGCCATATAGCGTAATGCGCCATGATGTCCTGCTGGAATGTGACATCGGCCTTGCCGCGCGCGACAGCTTTCATGCACTCGTCATTGCTGTCATAGTAACGAATCTGATCCTTGGGGAATACTTTCTCCTCAAAATCCTCAAGACGAAGTGAGCCTCTTTGGCACGCCACCACGGGGTTGCTCTTCACGCTCGCCCCGACGCGCGTCACCGCGACATATCCCGGCTTTCGATAAGGAGCGGTGAGCATGAGCCCCTCCTCGCGGGCAATGCCATAATCAAGATATTGATTGAACAGAAAATC
>JAFTAB010000189.1 GCA_017458745.1 Schwartzia sp. (in: firmicutes)
ATTTTAATTGAAAAGATTTTTGATAATTTCGTAATTCCGCTTACTCGTCATCATCGTTCCTGATAAAAGCGCGGTCGGCTTCCATGTCCCTGAAATGCGCCTTCTTGTATGCCATCTTCCTCACATACATCAGGTCGTCGGCCTTGCTCAAAAGGACATCGAAAGACTGCGGCTTATTAGGATCGTTCTTGACTATGCCGTAAGAGGCTGTCATTTTATCTATGCGGTCACTCCTCTTGTTGTACTCCATCCGCTGATGCTCGAACTGCAGCACGGCGCCATCCACGGAAAGGTCACCGTCATGAGGCACGAACCCCACGAACTCATCACCGCCGACACGGTAGCATGTGCCGCCGTTTGCCTCGAAAGCGTCCCTGAGCATATCTGCAAAAATCTTGATGAACGTGTCCCCCACCGCGTGGCCCTGCAAGTCATTGACCTTCTTCAGGCTGTTCAAATCAAAAAACGCCAGCGAGTAATCCTGGGACATCGGCAGCTTTTCAAGATCGCGGAAGCACGCCGCGCGGTTTGGCAGGCCGGTCAACGAATCACAGTAGGCGAGATTTTCGAGCTGCTTCTTCTCCCTGCGGGTGATAACGTGATTCATCAGCTTATAGAAATAGCTGACAGCAAGCGACAACATGAATATCACAATGCCCGTCGTCACGCCGAATAAACGCAGAAAATCAACGTCCATTCCAAAAAAGCGCGAGATAAGATAACACACTATCTCAATCAGCGTCGATGCCATGAGCCAGATTATGCCGATCCTCCTCGGCATATCGGTCTGCCCCATGGGAGCGCAGTGACCGCGAAAAAGCATGTCCACCGTGAAAAACATGGCTATGAGGCCTATGACATGCAGCGCGGGCAAAAGCGCGACGTAGTGATATGATCTGGTGGTAAAATTGAGGACCGTGGCGACGACAAAAACCCCCGCGAATATCATGGCGAGAATTGTCGCCCGCTTTATATTTTTCTCCGCCATCTCCGAGTATCTGAGGTACATGAAGAAAGGCACGGGCATCGCGAAAATAGCCATATACTCTATGAGACTGATGAGCCTCTGATGCTCCATGAAAACGTAAATGAGCGAGTTATAAGTGAGCAACCAAAACGCGCAGATGACCGCGAAGACGGATAGCCATATCCCCTGCTTCATGACGACGGAATGCTCAGGCTGGGACACGAGCAGCAAGAACAGCAGACTGAATATGCATATAATCGCGATGAGCGTGGCCGCCTCCGCCTCATGCCCCATCTGGTAAAATCTAAGGCTGTCGATCTCGTCCATCACGAGAATACGAGGAACTGTCGAGAAAGCGGAGTTCTCGACAACGCGCAGCTCCATCGTGAGCCCGCGCCCCCATGCGTCGTCGGGTATAACGATGCGATCCGACACGCCGCCAATCATGTCACCGCCACGCTCAAGCATGCCACCGTACGAGTATATGAGCTTGTCCCCGTCATATATGCGCACGACCGAATGATAGACAATGAAGCACAGAGCGGCATGGTCGAACTTGTACGCCTTCGGGAGAGATATATGGACCTCGCACCTGTCCCCGACATCCACCGACGGAAATACAAGCCCGCGGTACGTCTCCACATCGCCGTCAGCTCGGTTGACCGATATGCTGGAGGTATCCCCGATATTATAGTAATGCCCCGCCTCATAGAAAAGCCCGGGCCTCGAGAACACAATCATCGCGCCGATATACAGCGCAATGACAACGGCCATTAGCCGAATCGTGTTGTTCTTTTCCATAAAAAATCACCAATTAAATGACAAGCATAGTAAACATTTTCTAATTATTATCACATATAGCCCCCGCATCGTCAAGAACGGCCAGCCCATTTTGACAAAAATGAAAGCGAATGATAGAATTAAACATACTCAAATCAAAATGCCCCGATAAAATACAATTATGACCTGATACCGGATGACATCAAAAGCTCATGTCAGCATATCGAAAAGGAGGTCACCATGGCTCTCGACGAAAAAAACAAGGTTGCCTCGCAAACCCTCTCAGAGGAAAAGCTCCATGATTCGGTGAATAGCACGGCGGATGCGGCAGCCGAGCTTTACGCTCAGGCGAGGTCCGCAGTCTCCAACGAGCGTCGGCAGTTCTTTCGTATGCCGACAATTCTCCCGCTGAAAATTTGGACGCAGGACGACCACGGCAATCGCACCGATGTCGAGGAAACGCTCTCATACGACCTCAGCGCGACGGGCATCAGCTTTATCTGCGAGCACGAGGTAACGACAAAGAGCTTTGTGAATGTCGAGATCGTCGAGCTGCCTTTCCTCGACGGATTCACAGTCGACGCCGATGTCGTGCGCTGCGTGCCGCACGTCACAAAAAACGGCTCGAAAGTCTACCTCGTGGCTTGCGATTTCAAATCGCAGCTCACGAGGGACGAGCGCACAAGGCTCCTGCGCTCCGTCACGGTCCTGCAAAGAGTCCGCGACAACAAGAAGATGCCGGCATTTTAATAACAGCATATAAAAAGAGATTTGACCCGCTCGGGTCAAATCTCTTTTTTATATGCTGCCATTAGCTGCGCGAAAATAATCGCTGAATTATTCGCTTACTATCTCAGTGAATACGCAGCACTCGCCGTCGCCCAGATTTCTCGAGTAGTAAAGCGCGAGGTCGCTCTCGCGTATGAGCTTGTCAAGCGGCGTCTCGGTGTCCCTCGCCGAGGTGATGCCCATGTTCGCCGAGAGCATGATTTGGCTTTCGTCCGTCTTGCAATATTCCTTTATCTTCTCCAGCAGTCTTCCGAACGCCACCTTCATCGAGCCGGTATCTTCCTTGCCGAGCGACGCCACCAGGAACTCCCCGCCGCCGAACCTGCACAGCACGCAGTCACTGAATACCTCGCGCAGTATATTCGCCGTCGCGATGAGAGTCTCGTCTCCCTTTTTCGCGCCGTAGGTGTCATTGATTTGCTTGAAATACGACAGGTCTATCCGCGCTAGCGTTATCGGCTTTGCGCCGCGGCTCTGCTGGATATGCTCGTAGAAGTAGCGGCGATTGAAAAGCCCGGTGAGGTCGTCGATGTGCGCCGCGTGCGTGAGCTCAGCCTCATACTTTTTGAGCTTGGTGACATCTCGGGCTATGCCCACCGTGCCCATCATGGTCCCGTCCTCATCGCGCAGAGGCGTCTTGTAGGTCTGAAGCTGCACTATGCCGTCGGGCCCCATGACATGCTCATCAAAAATACAAGTCACGCCCTTTTTCATGACCTCGATTTCCGTCTCCATGCAGACAAACTCGCCCTGCTCGTACTGCTCCGGCGTGAGCCCCCATATATAGCAGTGGCCGCGTCCGGCGATGTCCTCCTTCGTTTTCCCGACCATGCGGCAAAAAGCATCGTTCACCTTGAGGTGCGCGCCCTCCTTGTCCTTGTACCACACAAGATCAGGAAGCGTATCAATAGTAGCGTTGAGATACAAATCATTAAGCCACGCGTCCTTGCGAGCCTTCAGCGTTTTCATGAGCCGCGTGAAATAAAAAGTCGCGAGCGCCGGCGTGAGCGTGAGCGGCCAAACATCCGTGAGCTCATCCAGCATGTCCTGCGCTATCTCGTCGGGAGCCTCGCTGAGATATATGAGCAAAGCCTTGCTGGCCCCACGAGCGTCAATGGCCCTCTTGATGCCTCCAGCCTTCTCCGTGAAAATGATGACCGACGTGTCCTCGGGCACGGAGGCCGGCAGCTCCGCCGCCACCTCAAAAACATGAGTGAAGCGATCGAGCGGCTTTATCCCTTGTATTCTCTTGACGGTCTCGCTTTCAAGACCGACGAGCAAAAATTTGGAAGTGGCATGATACATTGTATCTCCCCCTGAAAAAATATAAGGAATTACATAATTATTTCGTGGCAGTCCATTGCCATCAAAATCATCCGATGATAATGGGTAAATTTGACTAGATTCAGTGGAAGCATAAAACTCCCGCTGAATAAATTTCATTTTATATAAAATCTCGTATATTGTCTAGTGTTTTTTGACGTGGGACTCGGCCGCGTGAATATGATGGGCATATAGTCGTATGCTTATGAGGTCTATTGCAAATATAAAAATATATTGTAAAATACAAAAGCAACGCATTAAATGATAGGCGGTGAGGATTATGGACTACGGGAAATTCATGGCGAATCTGCGGCAAAACGGGGCGCGCTCGGCGTACATCCTCGCGGCGGGCGAGCACGGGCTGGAGCCGTACTTCATCGAGAAAGCGGAGAGGGCGTTGATTGACGCGCTGGTGCCGGGCGAGGCGGAGCGGCAGGAGTCCGTGCAGCGCATTGACAGCGACGTCGACACCAAAAGCCTCATTGGGCTCATAGACACCGTGCCTTTTTTCACGCAGCGCACGGTGACAATCATAAAAAATTCACGGCTTTTCGCATCGAAAAAGGAAAACGCGGCAGACGACGAGCCGGCATCATCCAAGGCAAAAACGAAAAAGCCGCCGGCCGACAAGAGCGCGGAGAAACTAAACGAGCTGCTGCTGAATATGCCCGAGACCAGCGCGGTGATTTTTGAGATGAGCGCCAAAGCCGACAAGCGTAAAAAGATAGTGAAGGAGCTTGACAAACTCGGCTGCGTGCTTGAGGCCGACATCGTGCGCCCGTGGAACATAGGCGAGTGGCTGCGCGGTGAGCTGGCGGAGCTTGGCCGCACGCTCGACCGCGAGGCAAACGAATACTTCATGGCGGCTGTCAGCATGATGAGCCCCATCTCGCTTTCATTTCTCGACCGCGAATTTAAAAAGCTCGCCATGTATACCGACGCGAAAAAATTCACTCGCGCCGACATGGAGGCGGCATTCTCGTCCATGCCGGAGGTCTCGGGATTTGCAATGCTCGACGCTATAAGCGCGAAGGACGTGAGGACATCCATCACGATACTGGAGCGTCAGATGCGCGACGGCGTGTACCTCCCCCTCATCGTCGCCAATATCACTCGCCATGTGCGCCAGCTTATCGAGGCAAACGCCCTGATGGCAAGGGGCATCAGCGGACGTGCGCTGGGACAGCCCATGGGACTCAATCCATTCATAGCCGAAAAAATCGGGCGCGCGGCAAAAAATTTTGACATCGGCAGGCTCCGAGCCGCGCTGGTCGCGCTCGCCGATGCCGACTATCTCCTGAAAACAGGCGGCAGCGACAACGCCATACTGGAGCACATCGTTATCGAGCTGTGCAGGAAATAAAAAGCAGCCGCACGAAACATTTCATTTCACTCTCTGCCGTCATTTTTCTGCCTGTTCCTTTTTGCAACAGCCCTTTTCATTGTAATTTCAATATCTTTATGCAGAATAAGAGAACGTAATCTGAAAGCGCAGCCGTCTATCGGACGCGGCAAAAGGAGGAAGCACAATGAAAATATTACTTGCGGAGGATGACACCCGCCTCGGTAAGCTCGTGCAGTACATGCTGGAGCAGAACGACATATCGGTGGAATGGATAAAGCGCGGCGACGAGATATACGAGTACGCGACATACGACGACTACGATGTGCTCGTGCTCGACTGGATGATGCCGGGCGAGAACGGGATCGACGCTTGCAAGCGTCTCCGCGAGAGCGGCTACGAGCGCGCGATACTAATACTCACTGCCCGCGACTCTGTCGAGGATCGAGTGACAGGCCTTGACTCCGGCGCGGACGACTATCTGGTGAAGCCTTTTGAATTTTCCGAGCTGATTGCGAGGCTCAGGGCACTCTCGCGGCGCAGCACGCAGCGCATCACGCAGGACGTGATGCAGGTCGGCGGGTTCACTCTGAACCGCACGGCAAAAGTGCTGAAAAAGGGCGACCAAGTCATACAGCTTTCGCCGAGAGAGTTCCAGATTTTCGACCTGCTCGCGCAAAACCTCGGCATCGTCGTGCCGCGCGAGATTATTCTTGACCGCATATGGGGGCTGGAGTCCGAGGTAAGCTCCAACAACATCGACTCGTACGTCAAGCTGATAAGAAAAAAGCTGGACCTCGGCGACGGCAAGACAATGATTCACACGATACGCGGAGTGGGATACAAGCTGGAGGCAGAGTAGAGGTCTTCTTATGAATGTTTTCCGTGAAAGCCGAAAACAGCTTACGCTTTTCTATACAGTCATAATGGCGTGCTTTCTCATCGTCCTGATTATCGCCATGCACTTCTCCATGAAATGGGCGGTCTCGTCGGAGCAGGCGCGCGAGCTGATGGACATGGCGAAAAATGTCGCGGCGAGCCAGTCATTTTTATTGCAGCACCCCGAGGTGCATTTCGAGGAAAGCTATGATATGCGCTCCACCAGTCAGGACAGACTTTTTTTCTACGTCTTTGACGAGGAAGGCCGCATGGTCAATTTCTCGCGCTCATCGTTCCTCATCGAGCCTTTCGTGCTGGACATAATACACGAGTGGCGGCAGAACCCGATAGACGAGGGCGACGTCGCCGTGTTCAGCAGGACGGTGAAGCACCGGCCCGCGCGCATAATGATGACGATGCACCCCGTCATCGTGGAGGATGAGCTGGTCGGCATGGTGTACGTCGGCAAGGAGGTATCCGCTGTCTACAACGGGCTCCAAAAATCGACATACGCGATGGCGGCTCTCGCTGTCATCGCGCTCATCATAGCGTCGGTCGTCGGCTACGTCATGGCCGGCCGCGCCATAGTGCCGCTGCGCGAGGCGTACGAAAAGCAGAGGCAATTCGCCGCCGACGCGTCGCACGAGCTCAGGACGCCTCTCGCGGTCGTAATGGCGTCAGCGGAGCTGCTCGAAAATGACAAGTCAATCACCTCGCCTTTCCTGAAGCAAGTCATAAGCGACGTGCGCGACGAGGTCAAGAAGATGACGAAGCTCGTGAGCGACCTGCTGGTAGTGGCGCGCAGTGACAACAACGCGCTCAAGCTCAAAATCGCCAAGGTCAATCTGACGGCAGCAGCCGACCAGACAATCCGCATGATGCAGCCTCTCGCCGAGAAGAAGGGCATAACCCTGACCCGCGAGGGCGACACTGAAAGCGAGATTATTCTGAAAGTCGACGAGCAGAAGATAAAGCAGCTAATACTCATACTCGTAGACAATGCCGTGAAGTACACGCCGGAGGGCGGCAAGGTGACGCTGACGCTCACCTCCCCCGCAAAGGACAGGGCAAATTTGTCGGTCGCCGACACGGGCATAGGCATCTCAAAGGAAGACCAAGAAAAAATATTTGACAGGTTCTATCGTGTGGACAAGGCACGCTCCAGAGAGATGGGCGGCAACGGGCTGGGTCTCGCCATAGCGCAGGAGATAGTTTCCCTGCACAAGGGCACGATAAAAGTCGAGAGCGAGCCCGGCAACGGCACGACCTTCAAAGTGGCGCTGAAAAGCCTCCAATAAAATGAGACTTATTCATTGGGAGTTTAAGACTCCTACTGAATAAGTCTCATTTTATTTCAACTTCTAAAAACTGCTTTTTTGTGAAACCACTCCGACGCATTGCGAGAAACACTCCACTGGACTGTTTCTCCCCTTTCAGGGAAAGCAGTAATCCCAAGCCTCCCCTGAAAGGGGGCGCTTTGCGCGGGAGTCCAGTGGACTCCCCGGACGTTGCCCGAAGGGCGGAGGGGTTCAAACGAAGATTTGAGTTTTTAGAGGTTCCCTTATACATCAATTCATTGTCGGAAATTCGGCGGGGTTTTTGTTTGCCATCGCTTACAACATTCGCTATAATATCGACAAAATCAAATTAAAGGTGTGCTACATGAAGACAGAAATTGATTATTACCTCATAGGCGGCCTGCCCGGATTCAGTCAGGACTGGTTCCCCGTGGGATGGATGCGGCTCGGCGGATGCGCTGCCGTGACGGCGTGCGATGCCTCCATCATGCTCGCGCGCGACGAGGGGCTAACCGCGCTTTGCCCGTGCGACCCATCGCACGTCACCCGCCAAAGCTATTTGGATTTCGCCGATGTCATGCGCCCATATCTCCACCCTAGGTGGGGCGGCATCGACACGCTTAAAATATATATAGACGGATTCGGAAAATATATATGCGACGTCGGGGCGGACGACGCAATCAGCCTCTCCGGCGTCGAGGGCAATGAGCCATGGGAAAAAGCCCGCGACGCGATACGCGAGCAGATAGACCGCGGGCGTGTCGTTCCCTTTCTCACGCTTTATCACCAAAATCGAAAATTCGCCGAGTACGAGTGGCACTGGTACAACATCGCCGGCTACGACGACAGCGACGGCTTCTCGGTGAGGGCAGTCACCTACGCCGCCGAGGAGTGGCTCGATCTCGCCTCCCTGTGGGACACGGGCTACGAAAAAAAAGGCGGCATAATATTGATAGACGATAATTGAGACAGGCATAATGCTCAAAAAGCATGCAAAATGATTACAAAAAAGCATTTCCAATTATGGTGGATTTTTGTGTATAATATGGCTGTCAGGATTGTCTTTTTGCAAAAGAAAGGAAGGATATAACATGAAGCGCAGGGATTTTTTGAAGGGCGTCGGCATCGGGGCTATGGGCGCTGTCGGTATCGCCGTGGCGGGAGGCATTAAATTATCCCCCGCCTCCTCCGCCAAAGCGGAAGCAAATGCTCTGCCAGAGGATGCCGTCGCCGGCACCGGCGGCGACAAATACACGCCATACTCCCAGCGCAGCGGCAACGAGTCCATAGTCTATTTCACGCGCGACCTCTCGCCCAACGGGCTGATGAAAATTTATGACCGCGTCAGCGGCAAAATGAAGGGCAAAATCGCCATAAAGCTCCACACCGGCGAGAAAAACGGACCAAACATCGTTCCGAGCCCGTGGGTGAAAAATCTCATCGAGCAGCGGCTCCCCGAGGCGAGCATAGTGGAGACGAACACCTACTACGAGGGCGACCGCTTCACGACGGAGCAGCACAAAGAGACTCTGAAAGTGAACGGCTGGACTTTCGCGCCCGTCGACATAATGGACGAGGACGGCACCGCGCTCCTCCCCGTGAAAGGCGGCAAGTGGTTCACCGAGATGAGCGTCGGGAGCCACATGCTCGACTACGACTCAATGCTCGTGCTCACTCATTTCAAGGGGCACACGATGGGCGGATTCGGCGGCTCGAACAAGAACATAGCGATCGGCTGCGCTGACGGCCGCGTCGGGAAGAAATGGATTCACTCGTACCCGGGGCAGGGCCAGTGGTCGATATCCGGCGAGGAATTTATGGAGCGCATGGTCGAGTCGACGAACGCGACAATTAATTTCTTCGCGCCGCGCATCGCCTTCATCAACGTCATGCGCAACATGTCGGTGTCGTGCGACTGCGAGGGCGTGGCCGCTCAGCCGGTGGTCACGCCGAATGTCGGCATACTCGCGAGCGAGGACATACTCGCCGTGGATCAGGCGAGCGTCGATTTAATCTACGCGATGAAAGAGAGCGACCACCACGACTTGGTGGAGCGCATGGAGACCCGCCACGGCCTGCGCCAGCTCACCTACATGAAGGAGATGGCGATGGGCAACGACCGCTACATGCTGATAGACATAGACAACGCCGACACGAGGATAGCGCCGCAAGACGCAGTGAAGGACGTGAAGCCTTTCAAGGGCTGACCCCCCTCTGCGCTATATCCCCCTTTTCACTCTGCGTCTCATCATCAGGAGTGACATATATTGTCCTTTGCCCAGTGAATATCACGAAGCCCGGCTTTGCACCGCCGGGCTTTTTTATTTGCTCCGAGGGAACTATATCCACTGGGACGTTTGAGCCCTCGCTTGCCGTGCTGAATTTCGCCGCCAACCGCGCCGCGAACGTCAGCGTCTCGTCCCTCGGGAAATCCGCCTCCCCGTTATTTTTTAATATCACATGCGAGCCGGGGATGTCCTTCGTGTGAAGCCATAAATCGCCTTTCCTCGCGATTTTGAATGTAAGCCTGTCATTCTGGCTGTTGTTTTTGCCCACGAGAATGACGCAGCCGTCAGGCGCAGTGAATTTCATCGGCTCGGATGGCTTCTCCCCGAATTTTTTCTTTCTCGGCTTTTCCGCGAGATACCCGGCCTCGATCAGTTCGGCGCCGATGTCGCCAATCTCCGCCAGCGTCTCCGATGATTCAAGCGACGCGTCGATGCTCATGAGATACCCGATATTTTCCTCGCACGATTCGATTTGCTCCTTTATGAGATTTTTTGCGCGCTTCAGCTTGTTGTACTTTTTGTAATATTTTTGTATATTCTGGCTGATGGTAATGGATTGGTCGAGCGTTATGGTG